>JARKQO010000462.1 GCA_029974855.1 Eubacteriales bacterium | reverse complement strand
TCTCCTTCTCCGCCGCCATTGCCCGTGATGATGGCATCCGTGTCCTGGGTCCCATTCACGATCTCCGGGCCAAGGGGCAAAACCTCGAACTCATTACCCTCTTTTTCGTCGTCCAGGCCGTCTTCTCCCTCCATGTTGTTGGAAATGCCGCCCTCTCCACCTAGATTGTCGGTGATGGTCGCGTCCTGGGTTTCCTCCAGGCCTTCAGGGAACATCACCGGCATGCCGTTGGCGTCCAGGGGAATGTTCTCCTCCAGGGACATCTTCTCCATGATCATGAGGGGCGCGGGCACCGCCGGGCTGGTGGGGGCGCTCTCCAGAACGCTGCCGTCGTAAGCGCCGGTTCCCGTGGCCTTTACCTTGTAGTACCTGTAGCCCAGGCCATACTCATACAGGGAGACGGTGTGGGTCTTCCCGGTGCCCACCTGGGTCATGGTGGAAACGTCCGCTCCGGCGTACCAGGTATAGGTGGCGGTGGCAGCGGCGGGGTCCACCGTGGCCGTCAGCACATCCCCTACCTTGGGAGGAGTGGATACCGCGGTGATGGCTACCCCGAAGAGCAGGCCCTTCACGGGGCTTGTGGCCGCGCTGGTGGCAGTTCCCGCGCAGGTGGTTCCCTTGGCGCTGGCCTGGGCCTTCAGGGCCTTGCCCAGCAAGGCGGGAGTCACGGTCAGGGTATTGGTGGTTTCACCGCTGATTACGGTTCCGTCCGCATACCAGGCAAAGTTCACATCTCCGGGGGCCACATCGGTGCCGTTTTGCAGCTTGGCAGTGGCGGTAATGGTTTGGTTGGGATTGATGACCTTGGGGTTTGTATCGCTCAGCAGGACAGAGCCCAGCAGCGGGTGGTTGGTGATGAGGCCGGTTGAGGCTTCCTTGGGTACGTCAGGGGTGGCAAGGTAGTAGCCCGTTCCGTATACCTTTAACAGGATCTTCCCCAAGGAGGGATACCGGGCCAAATCCGCGGCGGTGACGGTGTAGGTGCTTCCGTTGCCCACCAGAACGCTGTTGGCGGCGGTTCCGTCCGTCACATACCACTCGTAGCGAACCGTAGCCATGGCCGGATCAAAGGTGGCCCGCAGCGTATCGCCCACATTGGGGGAGGTAAAGGACGGATTGGTGACGTTTTCAATGGCGGCGGAGTTCAGCACGCCCACTGTGGCTACCACGCCGGTGGTCACTTCCCGGGTGCCGCTGAAGGGGGACACACCGGTGGCCACCAGCTTCACAGCCTTGCCCGCGTCGTCCGCAGCCACCGTATAGGTGGAAGCGGTGCTCTTGGCCACGCCGTCCACGAACCACTGGTAGCTTATCAGCGCGCCCACCGGATCGATGCTGGCTACGCTGAGGGTGTTGCCTACCACCGGGGACATGGTGTTCAGGGTCACGGCGTTCAGCGCGCCGCTGTCTATTACCGCATTCTTGGAGGTGGCGCTGGCGCTGCCGGTGAAGGCGCCATTGCCCGTCACCGTCAAGGTGATGAACTTGCCCACATCATAGGTGGTCACCACATAGGTGGGGCTGGTGGAGACGGCGGTTCCGTCCACAAACCACTGATAGTCCACCGTGGCCCCGGCGGGGGTGATGGAGGCGGCCTTCATCTCGGCGCCCTTTACCGGAGTGTCATAGTTCAGGGTCACGCCGGTGACCAGGCCGCCGGGCTGCGTCACCACGTTCTTGGTGGTAACGCTGGCGCTGCCGGTGTAGGACCCCGTGCCCGTCACCACCAGCGTCACGTACTCGCCCACGTCGGCGTCGCCCGGCGCATAGGTGGCATTGGTGGAAACCACCGTATTCTTGACAATCCATTGATAGGAGACGGTAGCCCCATAAGGAATGATGGAGGCTGCCCACATCTGCATGCCCTTCACCGGGCTGTCCGTGTTGAGGGTTACGCCTGTTACATCCGCAGAGCTGTAATAGCGCAGGAACTCGTTCATCATGTATCCGGTGCGGCTGCCTACCAAAATATGGTCCCAGCCACCGGCGGCACCCCGCTGCAGCACCTTTACGGTGGTGCCCACGCTGTACACGCCGATGATATTATATCCCTTGCCCGGGCCCGTGCGCAGGCGCACCCCATAGCCGTTGGCGCTCCAAATCCTGGCGTTGGCGTCAGGCGTGGGGTCTGGAGTGGGGTTATCGGTCAGGAATTGGTTCATCATGTAGCCGGTGCGGCTCCCGATCCGGATATAGGACCAATAGGAGCCCTTTTGCAGCACCGTGACGCTGGTGCCCACGCTGTACACAGCCAGGACCCGGTAGCCGGTGCCCGGGCCGCTGCGCATGCGCACGCCGTAGCCGTTGGCGCTCCACACGGTGGAGGTGCCTACGCCGCCGCCCCCGCCGCCGCCCAGGTTGATGTACGCGCTGTACATATAACCTGTGTTACCATCTGGGGTTTGCACCCGGTACCAGCCGCTGAGGGTTTCCAAAATAGAAACCACCGTGCCGGTATAGTAGCTGCTGATGGTGGCGGCGTTAAAATTAGGCTGTGCGCGCAAGCGCAGCCAACCGCCCTGTACCACCCCGCTGGTGGCCGCGAAAGAGGACGCCGGGAGCGCCAGCATGCCCACCAGTAAAATCACCGCGACGCTCATTGCCAATAAACGTTTCATGGATCGTTCCCTCCCATTGCTTTCCGGTTCCAGAACTGGAATTCACCCATATGACGATCCCGCCTTACAGAATCTTCCCTTTAGAGAAGAATTTGTTTCCGTTGGCGAATTGTGTATCCCCTGTGCAAAATTGTAACCGAAAGCGCGGAAAAGCAAAGATTTCCTACTCTTTCTTTCTACAGGCCGGGGGCGTTCCCCTTCCGTAGCAGGAGCGTTTTTCCATTTTTTACCAGAACTGGCGGATATTACCGGAAATTTGCCGTCTAAAAGGCCTCCGGGGATTTCCTCCGGAGGCCTCAGGGGATTATCCTTTTTGGGTAAAGCTATTTTGGCATTTGCCGCAGGTGACGGTCACCACGCCGGAGCCTCTGGGGAGCTTCAGCCAGGCCCGGCAGTTGGGGCATTTGAAATACTTGAACTGCTTGCGCTGGCGAAACCGGGTCCTGGCCTGCTTCCATTTGGTGGCCTGCCGGTTTTTCAAGAGAAGGTATTTCCGGTTTTCCTCATACCGCTTGGCCTGATTGCGGGAAAACATGCGGAAAAAACAGACGGCGTAAGGAACGGCGCTGAGCAAGGTCAGAAAGCCCAGGCCCAGCAGGATTCCCAAAGCGTACAGGCCGATGCCCAGCCACAGCAGCGCCAGGTTCAGCTGGTCCGCCCCATGGCGGCCATTCATGAAGGACCGGAGGGTTTGCTTGATTTTCACCCAAAGAGACATGACGGTTTTTCCTCCTTCAAAGGGGCAAATCCCCCTTGTTTCTCACTTAACAATAGAAGAATCCCCCGCGCCCGCAATTGCAGCAGCAGTTGCACAGCGCGTTGGCCACGCACAGGGTTACGCAGGGGTTGGCGCAAAGGGCCCCGGTGAAGCCACGGCTCATGCCCTGCTGGCGGTAGGCCTGCCCTGTGGATTGCAGCTGGGACAAAAGCACCTGGAAGGCCGGTTCGTTGGGGTTGAGCTGCACGGCCCTGCGGGCGTCGTTCAGGGCGGCGATCCGGTTGCCCAGCCCGCTGTTGGCCCGGGCGCTCCAGAAAAACCAGCCCCCCCTGCGCTGGGGAATGGCATCCAGCAGCTCTAGGGCCCTGGCATACTCCCCGGCCATCACCGCCTGGGCCACGGGCTGCAGCTCAGGGGCGGTTTCGGTGTATTCCACCCGGCCATAGGCATTGCCGTAGGGGCTTCCCCCTTGGCCTCCATAGGCCCGCTGGGCGCTGCGGAAGAACTCCTCAAAGCTGCCGAATCCGCCAAAGCCCTGCCAGCCGCCGTACCCGCCGGAGGAACCATATCCCCCGTAGCCGCCCCCGCCATAGGTCTGGCGGTAGCCTTCCCCGTTATTGCCGTTTTTGTTTTTGATCAGCAGCGTATACGCCTCGTTGATCTCCCTCATTTTGATCTCCGCCGCCTGGGAGCCCTGGTTCAAATCCGGGTGATACTTTTTGGCGAGCTTGCGGTAGGCCGCTTTGATCTCGTCGTCCGACGCGCCGGGGCTTACCCCCAGTACCTGATACGGATCGTTCATCCCCGGTCCTCCTTTTGCGCAGGCCTGCCGCTTTCGTTTTGAGCGGGTTTTGCCCCTTTGGCCCTCTGTTTGGCCTGGTACCTGGCCCACACCCCGGAATACAGGATGTTGCGCAGGATGTCCACATCCTTGACCAGGGGGAGCAGCTCAAAGGCCTGGGCGCACTCCCCGATCAGCAGGCTCAGCCCTTCCCCGCAAAGGGCCTCGTAATCCTCCTGCCTGGCAATGTCCCGCAGGGGATTGTAGCGGTTGCGCTTGAGGTCCGAGGCTAAGTCGTCGTAGGCGTCCATCAGGTAGATGAAACGGCCCAGGGCCTCCCCCATGAACCGCAAGGTATCCCCCCAATAATCCGGCCGGTAGCGAAAGACGCGCCCCAGCATCCTGGCGGTGAGGGCGGCGGGCTCGTCTGGAGAACTGAGCCCCTGCCGCTCCAGCAGCGCAATCTGCTCCAGGGAGCTTTCCACGGCTTCGCAGATTTCGGGGTATTGGGCCCGGACCTGTTCGTAGGCCTTGCGCAGCAGCCCGGCCTCCGTACGGCCCGCCAGGCTATGCTCGTCCTTCCAATCGTCCAGGCATTTATGGTAGGCCAGGGCGATGCTCATGTCCGCGCAATAGTGGGTGAAGGAGTTATGCACAAAGGCCCGCCTGCGAAGGGGATGGGGCAGGCAGCGGCCTTCCCCGGCCGTCTCCTGGGGCTCATACAAAGAGCTGAGCAAAATGCACAAAAAAGTCATGTCATTGCTGAGGATGACCCGGCCCGCAGGGCCAAACTTTTGCCCCAGCACCCGGCACAGCCCGCAATAATAGCTTTGGTAGCGCTCCTGCTGCTCCTGGGTCAAGCCCTCGGGAGACAGGGTCAAGTATCCGAACATCGCAAACCCCTTTACTCCGCGCCATTGGCACCGGTTCCGCATTTCATCCTATCCCCTGGGGATATCCTTGTCAAGCCTTTCCATGATACACCTTCCCCATGGACACAGCGTGGACAACTTATGTCCAAACCATGAACATGAGCCCTGGGGTTCTTTTGCCGGGGTCATGGGCTCATTGACAGGCCCTCTCCCCCATGCTACACTAGGCGCAATTCCCGCGCCATACCGCCGCCATTCATTCTCCAGGGGAAGGGGATGCACCTATGCTTCGGGGCCTGTTGGTGATCAATGCCTTCCTGCGCACCGGCAAGTTTAACGAGCTCTATGACTTTCTGACGGCAGCGGCCCAGAGGCTTGGCATGGGCCTGGAGGCAGCCACCAACGCGGAGCTTTGCACTGTGGTGGACACGGAGGCCTTTGACCCCTCCCGGTATGGGTTTTGCTTGTTTTGGGACAAGGATATCCACCTGGCCGCCCAGCTGTCCCAGCGGGGCCTGCCGGTGTTCAACAGCGCCGAAAGCATCCTGCGCTGCGACGACAAAAGCCTCACCTACCTTTGCTTGAAGGATCTGGAGATTCCCATGCCCCCTACCATCATCGCCCCCAAGACCTACCCCGCCGTGGGGTATCCCCATACGGACTTTGTGGACCAGGCCGCCCGCCGCCTAGGCTTTCCTTTGGTGCTGAAAGAATGCTTCGGCTCCTTTGGGCAGCAGGTATACCTGCTGGAGGATGTGGAGGCGCTGCGGCGTAAGGTGCTGGCCCTTCAGGGCACGCCGCTGCTGTTTCAGGCCTTGGTGCGGGAGAGCTATGGCCGGGATGTGCGCGTCAACGTGGTGGGGGGCCGGGTGGTGGCCTCCATGCTGCGGGTGGCAGCCCAGGGGGAATTTCGCAGCAACCTGACCTTGGGCGGCTCCATGGAGGCCTATACCCCCACCCGGGAGGAAGCGGCCCTGGCGCTGCGGGCGGTGGACGCCCTGGGCCTGACCTTTGCGGGGGTGGACCTGCTGCTGGGCCAGGACGGTCCCTTGGTGTGCGAGGTGAACAGCAACGCCCATTTCAAAACCACTTTGGCCTGTACCGGGGTGAATATGGCCGAAGAAATCCTGGGGCATATCGCCCGGGTGGTGAGGTGAGGCCATGAGCGCGCTGTGCTGGCTGTTATATGACGAACAGGATTACCGGCAAAACCAGGATTTCGCGGCTCTATTGGCCCGGGAAGGGGAACGGCGCGGCCTGAAGATCGTGCCCGTGCTTACCTCCCAGCTGTCTTTGGGGATGGACGGCAGTGGCATGCCCTATGCCTCCGCCCCCGGCCAGGACCGTCCCCCGGAGGCCGTGATTTCCCGCCAGCGGAGCAGCTTCATCAGCCGCCATTTGGAGGCCATGGGTATTCCGGTATTCAACAACGCCACGGTCTGCGACCTATGCAACGACAAGCGCAAAACCCATCAGTTTCTGGCTGGGCTGCCCATGCTGAAAACCGTCTTTTCCTGGCCGGGCCAGGTCCTTGCCCTCCCCTCCCCCCAGGACTATCCTTTGGTGGTGAAGCCCGCCTTGGGCCATGGGGGCGACCGGGTATTTCTGGTGCGGGACCAGCAGGAATGGGAACGGGCTGTGGAGGCTATTTTGCCGGAGCCCTTGCTGTTTCAGGAGGTTGCCCAGCAGCCCGGGCTGGATCTGCGGGTATACGTGGTGTTTGGCAAAATCGTGGCTGCGGTGCTCCGCCAGGCCCAGGACGGCTTTTTGAGCAATTACAAAAAGGGCGGGGATGTGACCTTGCACAGCCTGAGCCAGGAGGAGCGGGATTTGGCTGAAAGGGTGCTGGAGCGGTTTCGCAGCGCAGGGGCTCCCCTTTGCTTTGCTGGGATTGATTTTTTGTACCATCATGGCAGACCCGTGGTGAGCGAGGTGGAGGATGTGGTGGGCAGCCGGATGCTGTACCGGGTGAGTGATATGAATATTGCGGGGGTGTTTTTGGAGGGGGTGAGAGAGGTGTTGGGGGGGTAGGGGGTCTTGAAGGTATTAGGAGGGCATATGAAGGTGATGGGCACGAAGGTGATGGGCACGTATGTCTTGAAAAGTCTAAGGATGTATGCCCGGGAAGCGTTGGACGCATATGCCTTGGACAGCTTAGGGCCCACGCCTGGGTCCCCGGGGAAAGTACTGGCCCGTCACCGCCGGGAAAGGGTGTGGAAGGCGTGTGCCGAAACCTGTGGAAAAGGGGCTAGACAAACCTCCGGTGGTTTGTTATAATAGCTCTCGCTGACTCGCCAATATAGCTCAGTCGGTAGAGCAGCGGTTTCGTAAACCGCAGGTCAAGGGTTCGAGTCCCTTTATTGGCTCCAATTTTTTCTTTGCCGTCGAGGTGTAGCGCAGTTTGGTAGCGCGTTTGGTTCGGGACCAAAAGGTCGCAGGTTCAAATCCTGTCACCTCGACCAGGGGAAAAGTCCGCAACGCTTGATAATTCAAGTGATTGCGGGCTTCTTCTTTTTTGAAAAAAGAATGGAATATAGGAATAAAGAGTGATGCCCACAACTCCATCGACAACATTTATCGACAACATTTACCGACAGCATTCACCGACAACATACCGGTAACAAACCCCCGCCAGCCGGGGGCAACTGTTGCCCTCTCTCATAAGCATGCTGTCGGCTGAAAACAAGGCTGCCGTTGAACGTGTGCTGCCGATCTCTTCTGACCTGTTCGATTGCCCTCATTCCAGCGCCTTCACCAAAGGCATCAACACAACACCGCAAAAATGCCCAAGCGCCTCGCTTACGGCCATCTCAATTTCCGCAACTTCCGCGTTTATATCCCCTCCGTTGTCAATGCGAAAGAGGGCTGATCACTCTCGCAACCAGCCCTCTGTTTTTTACTCTACTGCCTTATCCCAACGATTGACGTTGAGCCCGTTTTTCTTAGAAGATGTGGAAGTGGATGAAGATGGTGGCCATCAAAGAGGCAACCAAGGACACCACGGTGATCTGGGTGTTGATGGAGGGGCCGGCGGTATCCTTGAAGGGATCGCCCACGGTGTCGCCCACCACGGCAGCCTTGTGGGCCGCAGAGCCCTTGCCGCCTTCGTTGCCCGATTCCACGTACTTCTTCGCGTTATCCCACAGGCCGCCCGCGTTGGACATGAACAGGGCCAGCAGCAGGCCGCTGATGATGTTGCCCATCAGGAAGCCGCCCACGGCTACCACGCCCCCGATGAAGCCCACCAGCAGCGTGGCGCCGATGGCCATCAGGCCCGCGGGGATCAGCTCACGCAGAGCCCCCGTGGTGGCGATGTCGATGCAGGCATTATAATCGGGATGGACACCTTCCTTGCCATCCTTCAGGCCCACGATCTCCCGGAACTGACGTCGGATTTCCGCCACCATGCGCTCGGCGTTGCGGTCCACGCCCAGAATGAGCATGGCGGAGAACACGGCGGGGATGGCCGCACCCACCAACATGCCGAAGAACACGGTGGGATCGGTGAGGTTCAAAACGGTGATGGCCTGACGGCCCAACTCCGCCAGGGCCTCGTTCACTTCGCTAAGGTAGGCCCCCAACAGGCTGATGACGGTGAGGCCCGCAGCGCCGATGGCGAAGCCCTTGGTCACGGCCTTCACGGTGTTGCCCGCGCTGTCCAGTTCGTCGGAGATGCGCACGGCTTCTTCGCCCAGATCGCCCATTTCGGCGAGGCCCCGGGCATTATCCACGATGGGGCCGTAAGCGTCGTTACTGATGATCATGCCCACGATGGACAGCATGCCCACCGCAGCCATGGAGATGCCGAACATGGCGTAGCCGTCTCCCATGGGCTCACAGATTTTGTAGGCCACCAGCGCGGAAATGGCGATGCCGATCATAGCGGGCAGCACGGACAGGAAGCCGTAGGAAACGCCGGAGAGGATGGTGAAGGCGGGGCCGGTGGCAGAGGCCTTGGCCACCCGTTTCACGATGGGCTTGCTGTCGTCGGTGAAGTAGTCGGTGGTGATGCCGATGACCACGCCTACCAGCAGGCCGATGGTGGAGGCGCCCCAGATGCGCCAGCTAAAATTCGGGAAAATCAGCGTGAACACGGCGGTCAAAACAATGTAAATGCCGGTGGTGACATAGGTGGAGGAGTTCAGGGCCTTGGTGGGGCTGCCATGCTTGCCAATTTTGGCAAGGCCAACGCCCAAAGCGGAGGCGATGAGGCCCAGAGCCGCGTAGCAGAACACCATCATGGCGTTCAGGCCCAGGCCCTTATCTAAAGAGGAGGCAATGACCAGCGCGGCGGCCATAGCGGCCACATTGCTGTCAAACAGGTCGGCGCCCATGCCGGCCACGTCGCCCACGTTGTCGCCCACGTTGTCGGCGATGACGGCGGGGTTGCGGGGATCATCCTCGGGGATGTCCATTTCCACTTTGCCCACCAGATCGGCGCTCACGTCCGCAGTCTTGGTGAAGATGCCGCCGCCCGCCTTGGCAAACAGGGCCAAAGAGCTGGCGCCGAAGGAGAAGCCCAGCAGCGCGGTGGTATCGCCCACCAGCATCAGCACCAGGGCCACGCCCAGCAGGCTCATGCTCACCACGCCCAGGCCCATAACGGAGCCGCCCCTAAAGCCGATGAGGAAGGCGGGCTTGATGCCCTCGGTGGAAGCCTGGGCCGTCTTGGTGTTGGCGATGGTAGCCACGTAGATGCCCAGCTTGCCGGTGATGGCTGAGATGATGGTACCCGCCAGGTAGGCCAGCACCATGGTCAGGTTCTTCATAAGGTCCGCATCCTGGCTCCAGATGGGCTTGGGCAGGAACACGAAGAGCAACACCGATACGCCGCCCGCGAAGGCCGCCAGCAAGGTATATTCCTTGCGCATGAAGGTGTTGGCCCCGTCATGGATCAGCTTGCCGATGGATTCGATCTTATCGTTGGCCCGGGGCTGCTTTTTGACCCACACGGCCAAATACACAGCGAAGGCAACGGCAATCGCCACGGCAAAAAAGGAGAGCAGGTAAAAAAACGTGATGGAAGTAAGCATTGGTTTCCCCTCCCGTCTATGATAGTAAGATACCGGGCAAGAACACACCGGGATAGTATAACACTTTTCCCATTCCGTTGGGAATACCCGAGGCCAATCTTAACACTTTTTTAATGTCTTTATTCGGTCTTTGGCCGGTCCTTGCTGCCCTGTGGCTGGGTTCCCAGGACCGGGAGGTTTGGGTCCTTGGTGCTGGACCAAACGGGGGCTCGGAATGGGATAGCGCGGATTATTTTCGCGGATTATTTTTCTAAAAACCGCCAGTAGCGCTTGCCACGGTGTCAGGGCTATGATATACTAATTTCCGCTGGCGCGCCGAAGTGATGGAATGGCAGACGTGACGGACTCAAAATCCGTTGGTGGCAACACCGTGTGGGTTCAAGTCCCACCTTCGGCACCACAATCCGTCTCGAAAGGGACGGATTTTTGCCGCGTTTATGCAAAACACCCTATTCCACGCGGAACAGGGCGTTTTTGTGTCGTTTTTACATTGTCCCTTTGAAGGTTGCTTCGCTCAGAGTCCGCTGCCGATCTCGCCGCAGCCTTCGGTCAGCGCATTCCCAGCGATTCACAGCCGTGGAATGCCCAATCGCTGATGCTTGTGATTGAATCCGGCAGGCTGATTTGCGAAAGCTTGACGCAGTCACGAAACACCTCGCCCTCAATGCTGGTCATGCCTTCGGGAAGCCGCACCGCAACAAGTTCGAGGCAGGCTCCAAAAGTGCCCCCTTTCAGTTCCGTCACGCCAAACGGAATGTCTATTTCCGTAAGGTTTTGATTGTATTCAAATGCAAAGCTGCCGATGGACCGCAGGCTTTGCGGCAGGTTGACCCCGACAAAATGATTCCTCATCGCAAAGGCGCTCGCGCCGATGTGCCGCGTACCCTCCCGTACAGTGAAGGTATCGCTGTCCTCCATTTGTTGCGCAAGCAGCAGGGCTTTCTCCTGGTTATCATATAACGCGCCATGTATCCACTCATACCTGTCCCCCGTGCCGCGGAATTCAAAGGCCTCCAGCCTGAAACAGGACGCCGCGAAGCCTTCGCCCAGTTCCCTGACATTGGCCGGTATCGAAAGGCTTTGAAGGGCAAGGCAGTTTTCAAACGCATATTTCCCGATTTTGGTTACGCTGTCCGGAATATACATCTCCACCAAATCGTTGCAATTGGAAAAGGCAGCGTCACCGATTTCCAACACGCTCTCCGGAATTACGATTTCTGTCAAGCTCCCGCACCAGGCAAAAGCCTCCTCTTCAATGCGCAGAGTCCCTTCCGGGATCGCATAGGTGCCGCTTTTCCCAGGGCCGCAGTACACAAGGGTTTTCGTGCAGATATCGTAAAGCACGTTATCCTCACAGATCAGCACCGGATTGTGCGGGTCAACGCTCAGTTGCGGCAGAGACGTGCCAACTCCAAAGGGGTCCATGCTTTCCACGCTTGCGGGAAGGTGGATCTCCGTCAGCCTTGTAAGGTTGAAAGCGTTCTTTCCTATGCGCTTGGTACCTTCCGGAACGTCGTAGGTACCTTCCCTTCCCCTGGGGAAAAGCAAAAGCGTTTCCCCACTTTGATCATACAATACTCCATCCCGGCTGGTATAGGCCGTGTTCCCCTCCTCCACCCATATGTTCTTCAGCTTACCATAGCCCAAAGAAACGCTGATGTCTAACTCTGTTAAGCCGGCGTGCAGCACAAGCTCTTGGCCGTTGCCACCCGGAAAGGCGCGCGCACCGATACGCCGAAGGGTGTCCGGAAACGACAGGACCTGTGGGTGGACTCCGCCCGAAAGGCCGTCATCGGCAATTTCCGTTACGGGATGTCCCTCCAAATGACTTGGGATGTCTACGGCATTTTCCGGGCCTGTGTATTTTGTAATAGTAGCGCCGCCCTCCGGGTCCAACCGATAATGATATCCATCCGAGGTGATGTGCTCATTCCCGGAGGCGTTCAAAGCGGCGATCCGCCGCTCCAGGGCGGTTTCTGCCCCCGCAGGCAGGATCAACCCAAAGCATAGCGCCCAAATACAAAGAAAAGAAGCCAAGTGAAGAAATCGATACTTTTCCATCGTTGATGAATCTCCTCCCAGGCCGTGCCAATACAGGCATAAATTGGGTTTTGTAATGAAAGAACGTTTCCGGCATGCCGTTTTCATGCCGCAGACGTGATTTGGAGGCAGTTTTTTGTGAAAATCACAGGATGGATCAGCTCCCGGCCGGCATCATTGGCAGGAAATTCCTAGGGGCATATGATCTTTCCGAATCATGGAGAAGGTCCCCGCCACGGTATTCGTGTTTAACCCCGGGGATACCGCGCCCTGGGGAGACAAGCCCGTCCTCCGGCGGGTGGGCATGCTGGTGGACACCCAATCCGTGGGCGCAGCGATCCAGAACATGCTGCTGCGGGCCCAGGAGCCGGGCGTGGGCTCGCTGTGGATCTGCGACACCTTCTACGCCCATGGCCAGGTGTGCGCCTGGCTGGGGCAGCGGGGCCTGCTGGTGGCGGCCGTGTCCCGGGGCTATCCGGACGAAGCGCCGGCGGCCAGGCCCCGCAAGGCGCTGGAGGCGCTGGTGACCTGGCGGGAGTAGCCGGGCGGAACTTCTTTTCTGACCGCATCCATCGGGCGGGATCACAGCATGCGCAACATATACCTTGGGGTGCATCCAGGGGGCGTGCCGCCGTCCGCCAGTAGGAAAGGTCAGTCCAGTTTGAATCGTGTGCACCCAAATGCACCCCACTTGACAACCCCCTCCACGAAACCCTTGATATCGTTGAATTGTATTGAGCATGCAGCAGTCAGACAGAATACCGATATTACTTGGTACAAAGAAGCTCGCCCATTGCGGCGGGCATTTTTAGTATTCCGGCCTTCGCAAGCGAAGGATGCGAAAAAAGAAAACGCCAGCCCAAAGGCAAAAGCGGCGGAATCATGGGCTTTCTTTATAGAATGTTTAGATTTCTCATGTTGCGTGTTTACCTGAGCCTTCTATAATGGTTTCGTAGGCTTACGGAACGGAGAGGGCTGTATCGTGAAAACAATCAACCGAATCCTGATATCCAGCATCTTGTTCGCGCTGATTTCCATCGCATCCATTCTGGGCGTCATAAGCATCCTCTTCTTTAGCCTCGTCCCAGAACGGGGGAAGGAGATGCTGGACGAGGGCGTTTTCAATGCGGAGGAAATACTGGGCGACTTCGACGCCGCCAAGCCCAGATGGGACGCATTGAGCACCAAGCTGAATCAATACGGATACCACCTTTTCGTGACGGAGGGCCACACCGTTGCTTTTTCCGGTTTGGATGAGTCCCAAACCAAAGCGACCGACAGCCTGAAAGAGCTGAATCTACTAAAAGAAGATACCCTGACAGGGAAGGCAAGCGGCGTGACCTTTGTGGCAAAACCCGCCGGCGCTTACTCGCTCTTTGCCCTGAAAGGCGCTGTGGAGGATGCGAAGCTTGCGGGCTTTTTCCAAGGATATCTGGCCGTCAGCATTGCCGCCATCGCGGTGATTTTGCTCCTCAGCCTGTTTTTTACCCGGCGGATGGCCTGGCGGGTGCTTCGCCCGCTCAAGGCGCTGTCCGACGGCGCCAGGCGGATTGAAAACGGAGATTTGTCCCAGCCGGTCAACCATAGAGGCAGGGACGAATTTGCGGAGGTGGCCTCGGCGTTCAACCATATGCGGGAATCCCTTTTGGAGGAGCGGAAGAAAACCGCCGCGTATGAAGCGGCGCGCATTGACCTCATCGCCGGCATTTCCCACGACCTCCGCACACCGCTGACCTCCGTCAAGGGGTATGTGAAGGGCCTCCGGGACGGGGTGGCCAATACGCCGGAGAAAAGGGAGCAATATCTCTCCATCGCGTACAGGAAGGCCTGCGACATGGACGTGCTTTTGCAAAAGCTGTTCTATTTTTCCAATCTGGAAGCGGGCCGCCTGCCCATCGCGCCGGTTGAAGGCGATTTGGGGACCCTTGCGCGTGAATTTGCCGAAAGCGTTGGCGACGAGCTGGCAGAGAAAGGCATCCGGATTACCGCCGAGGTCATCGCTGTTCCGCATCCCGTTTGGATGGACCAGGAACAAATGCGCCGGGTGCTGATGAATCTGACTGAAAACGCCGTGAAGCACGCGGGTGCGGAATCCCTGGAGCTCAGGCTGTCCGTGTGGCGCGAGAGGGGCATGGAACACCTGCTGTTTGCGGACAATGGCCACGGCGTTCCCGATGAGCACCTGCCGTGTCTGTTTGACCGCTTCTGGCGCGGCGACGAATCCCGCCGCGCCGGCCACGGGAGCGGGCTTGGACTGCATATCTGCCAATACATTGCGGAGGCCCACGGCGGGAAGATCGCCGCCGGAAACAACGGCGGCTTGTGGATTCAGCTCTCCCTGCCCTGCCCAAAGGAGAAAAGCGCGTGAGCAAGATTCTCATCATCGAGGACGACCCCGAAATCGCCCTGTTGGAAAAGGATTATCTGAAAATCAACGGCTTTGAGGCGGAAATCATCCCGGACGGCACCCGGGGTCTGGCAGCTTTGCAAAAAGGCGGTTATGCCCTGGTCCTGCTGGATCTGATGCTGCCCGGGCAAAACGGCTATGACATCTGCAGACAAATCAGGGACCATATCGACGTTCCCATCCTCATGGTCACGGCCCGGACGGAATCCGCGGATAAAATCCGGGGCCTGGGGCTAGGTGCGGACGATTATATCGCAAAGCCCTTTGACCCCGCCGAATTGGTGGCAAGGGTAAAAGCACATCTAAACCGCTATGGCAGGCTTACGGGCTCCGCCCGCCGCCCGGGGGACGGGGAAATCCTGATCGGCGAGCTGAGGATTCTCCCCAAGAGCTGGAAAGCCTATCGGGGAAGCGCAGAGATCAGGTTTCCCAACCGCGAGTTTGCGCTTTTGGTGTTTCTCGCGCAGAATCCCAACGTCGTTTTTTCCAGAGAGCAGCTTTTTGAGAAGGTATGGGGCTATGATTACGTGGGCGACAGCGCCACCGTCACCGTCCACATCGGCAGAATCCGGGAAAAGATCGAGCGGGACCCGCAGCGTCCGAAGATCATTGAAACGGTGTGGGGCGCCGGGTACAGGCTGAATCTGTAACGGGGTTGTCCGATGGCATGGAGTACGCGAAGGGGGATACGATATGCGAATCACCGTGGAAAATGTCGGCAAAAGCTATGGCAGGAAACAGGCCTTGACCGGTGTGAGCTTTGAGATGGAAAACGGCGTCTATGGCTTGTTGGGGCCCAACGGCGCGGGGAAGAGCACGCTGATCCGCATTCTGGCCGGCGTCATGGAGGCAAGCGGCGGCCAGGTGTACATGAACGGCAGGAACAGAAAATCCTGCGCCCGGGAGTACCGCTCCAAGATCGGGTACCTGCCGCAGTCCCTGAACTTCTACCCGGAGTTTTCCGGGCTGGATTATCTGCGGTACGTGGCGGCGCTGAAGGGGCTGGAAGGCGGAAAGGCCGAACGGAAAATTGAAGAACTTGTCCGGCAGGTGCATCTGACTCAGGACATCCGCCAAAAGGCCGCGACCTATTCCGGCGGAATGAAGCGGCGGCTGGGGATCGCCCAGGCGCTGCTGAACGACCCGGAGATTCTGATCCTGGATGAACCCACCGCGGGGCTCGATCCCCATGAGCGAATCAAATTCCGCAACCTTGTGTCGGTCTTTTCCCGGGACAGGACGGTGCTGCTGTCCACCCACATCGTCACGGATATCGATTCCATCTCCAAGCAAACCCTG
>JARKQO010000451.1 GCA_029974855.1 Eubacteriales bacterium | reverse complement strand
CCCTTTTTCAGCCAAAACCTCTTGGAAGCGCCCTCCCTCAGCGGCATCTTTGACCGGCTGGCAGCCCTGCCCGAGGCCTTCCGGCAGGCGCAGCGCAATCTGGAGGAAGCCCTGGCCCTGGAGGAGGTCCAGGCGTATGTTTCCCTGGGGGAGGATCAGGTTCCCACGGTGTTCGCGGCGGTGGGTAGGCGCGGCATCCGCTCCTCCGTGGGATGGATGGACGAGGACGGCGATGGCCTGAATCAACGCTTTGCCTACGGGGAGGATGGAAGCTTTCAGGACGTGGCGGACTATGGGCGCTATCTCCTGGGCCTGGGCTGGAAGGAATTGGCCGCCCCCAGGCAAGGGGCTTCAGGGCTGGCCGTGTACGCCCTTCCCGCCCGGGACGGGGAAAACACCCTGACAGTGACCGTCGATTATGGCCCGGAGGGCTATGCCGTCACCGCCACCACGCGCCGGGAGGCGGTCTACGCTCCGGGGGGCTGGAAGCCCCGGACCTCGGCGCTGCCTGCCCCCCAGGGATTGGGAGGACCCAGGCCCCTGGAGGGGGAGGGCATTCCCGCTTCCTACCGGCAGGCGGGGTGGCTGGATATGGCAGACGGACGGATAGCCTGCCCGTCCTTTGCGGAGGACTCTGTTTTGCTGGTGGCGGAAATGGGGCCGGATTGGCCCGAAGCTCCCCTGGAGTGGAGCCTCCCGGAACGGACCATGGGCGTTCTCCTTCGGCAGGAGGATGTGGTATGCCTGCTGGCCGCCGGGTACGAGGGGGAGAGCGCCGGGGTGGAAATCCTCTCCCCGGACGGGTCCTCCCGGCTGGTCCAGCCCCAGAAGGCGGGGGAAAGAGAGTGGGACGCTTACGGCGGGCCTTTGCTGGAGCTGGAGGATGGCAGGCTGCTGTTTGCCGATGAGCAAGGAAGGCTCTATCTTTGCCAGGGGGACGGGTCCCAGCCGCGGGAAGTGCCCGGCGTTCATACCTATGACTTTGTATACCACGAGGGCTTTGTGTACTTTGCCAACCTACAGGACCTCATGACCCAGGAAGGGGTCTATGACCAGGGGGCCAACCTGTACCGGGACCTATCCTATCCCCGGCTCTACCGGGCAAAGCTGGACGGCTCCGGGCTGACCC
This sequence comes from Eubacteriales bacterium, assembly GCA_029974855.1. The sequence continues at coordinate 527 of JARKQO010000451.1, read as the reverse complement.
GGCTCACGGACTGCGGGGTGCGGGGCCTGGCCTCCCAAGGGGCCTATATCCTCTACCAGAACATGGCCGAGCCCTACGCCATCCCCATGGAGGAGACGCCGCTCTCGGACCTGCTCTTTGGGCCACTGTACCGCTATGACCCTCTCACAGGAGAACACCGGGCCCTGGGGATCGAATCCGACGCCTATACGGCCACCCCCTGGGGGCTGGCGGTGTGGTACCATGATGTTGCCCTGGAGCCCTATGAGCTCCAGCGGGCGGAGCTGGTACTCCACAGCTATGAGGGAACGCCGCTGTACGCCCTGGACGCGGGACCCGCTGAATACGGGGGAGATGGGCGCCTGTACGGGGAGGCCCTTTGCTTTCACGGGTACAACTGGGCCTAGGACTGGGACGAGGAGGAACTGGAGGAGTTTTTCTTCACTGTAACCCCGCTGGACGGAGGACTCAGGGGCGGCATGGAGCTTTTGAGTGGAACGCCGGGGCCCCGGGGGAAGGCGGATGCCACAGGCCAGGGTAATCAGCGG
>JARKQO010000432.1 GCA_029974855.1 Eubacteriales bacterium | reverse complement strand
CTTCTCGCTTTCCAGCTTCATGCCGTACTGGAGACCGGAGCAACCGCCACCCGAGATCATCAGGCGCAGGCCGATCACTGGCGTTTCGGAACCGCGGATGAAACGTTGTACGGCTTTCACGGCGGCAGGGGTGAGATTGATCATGTCGGTTCTCCTCAGTTGGTTGAACCTGATCCAGCAAGCCCCGTGCCACGCCTGTGGCGGCTTATAACTCGATGAAAATAAAGGAATGTTTTGTTGGGTTGGCGTTGTCGTGTTTGCGACAAAGGCGGGGGGGCCTGGCGCCAAGCCGGTTTGTTTGTCACCGCTACTCCTTTCGGAGGATTGGCAGGCCGGGAGGGAGTCCTTATGATCGGGGGCGCTTTATCAACCTGATGAGGATTGGAGAGAACAATGAAAGCTGCTTACTTCGCAATGATGGCCCTGGCCGGCGTGGTCCTGGCGGGTCAGGCCCAGGCTGACGAAGCCCTGGCCAAGGCCAAGAACTGCATGTCCTGCCACACCGTAGAAAAGAAGCTGGACGGCCCGGCTTACAAGGATGTCGCCGCCAAGTACAAGGGTGACGCCAAGGCTGCCGCTACCCTGGCCGCCAAGATCAAGGCCGGTGGCAAGGGCGTGTGGGGTGAAATCCCCATGCCCCCCAACAACGTGACCGAAGACGAAGCCAAGAAGCTGGCGACCTGGGTTCTGTCCCTCAAGTAAGCAGCACAGGGTCCATCGCTTTCCGGTCTGGCCAGAAGGCGCGGATCAAAAGAAACCCCCGGTTTTGGCCGGGGGTTTTTCTTTGTGGGGCCATCGGATTGGGGGGTATCACCGTCCCCTGGTGGCCTGGCCGGGTAAAGGGTTGGCGCAGGGGCTGGGTCAGGGCCGGCTCAGAGGCTGTTCATGATCTTTCATGCGTCATGAACAACCCGAAACGCAACCCCTCCCGACCTCCCCTTGACAGGGGAGGAGCAGCCCAGGCCCGGCCGGATCGGTCTCCCTCCCCTGCCAAGGGGAGGGCTGG
>JARKQO010000533.1 GCA_029974855.1 Eubacteriales bacterium | reverse complement strand
GTAGAAGCTGTCGCCCTTTTTCACTACGTATTCCTCAGCGCAAATTCTTTCGGAGGGTGTGGTGCCGGAGAAGGTGGGTCGTATCATTACAAAATACTCCTTTCCAGGTGTTCTCTCCCCATCCTATGACGGGAGGATGGAGAAAGTGCTTGGGAAAGGGGAGGAACTTGGAGGGAATGCCATGTCCATCATGAATTATTGCCGCAAGTGCAAGCGGGAGGTGCCCCCGGGTGAGGCCTGCCCCTTTTGCGCCGGAAAGCTCAGCAAAACCAATGAACGGCTGTCCTTTTGGATGGGAAGGATCCCCGTGCGGGACTGGTTCGCCTGGAACCAGGCCCTGCGGGTGGCGCTTCCGGTGCTGGGGATCGTGGCGGCGCTGATTTTGCTGCTGGAGGGGGCCCTCAGCGGCGGAAAGGGCATTGAGTCCCTGTTTTTGCAAGGCTTTTTTTGGACGCTGCTGACGGCGCTGGGGGGCATGCTGCTGGTGATGCTGCTGATTTTGCTGGCCCAGGGCCGGGAAAGCGTTCATTTCACTTTGGACAAGGAAGGGGTACATGCCCACACCTACCTGGACCCTCCCACAGCCGTCAGGCTGTACGCCCGGTTTCTGTCCCCCCAGGCTGTGAAAAAGCTGGACCCGGAGCGGGGGGAGGCGGCTGGGCCTGCCTTGGTGCGCAAGGCGGAGCTGCACTGGCAGGATGTGCGGCGGGTGCGCTGCTGGCGGGAGACCCGGCAGCTTCTGTTTTTCCGGCCCAGCTTTTGGCAGGTGATGGTCATCACCTGTCCCCAGGGCCTGTACCCGGAGGCGGAGGCCTATGTACGCAAGAAGCTCAGCCGCAACAAAAAGGCCAAAATGATTCCCAGGAAGCCATAGGGCTGGCATTTTGTGGAAAATATTACGCAGTTGTAACAAAAATGCCTTGACACCTTTATCAACTTGACATAAAATGGTGATGATACGTTTTGGAACCCTTGGCGCCGCGGAAGCAGAGTGCCATAGGGGTCAGTTCTTTGCGGCAACGGAGGGTGCATGATGAGGCAAGGCGCGAGGACAAGCCGCTGGGTGGCGGGGCTTTTGTGCGTTTGTTGGCTGGTGTCCATAATGGGGGTCGCGCTGGCCGTTCCCTATCCCTACGAAGCCGTTTGCGGGGAGAACGTGAATCTGCGCAAAACCGCAAGCGCCTCCGCTGTGATACTCAAGCGCCTGCAAGCCGGGGATAGCGTTACCATTTTGGGGGTTTCCGGCAGCTATTACAACCTCAAGGCAGGGGGCGTCGCCGGCTACGCCTTGAAGGAATATGTGGACGGGGTTTCCCCCGCGGCGGAGCCGGGGCCCAAGGTGGCCTCCTCCCAGCCCGCTCCCGCCGCTGTGGACAAATACCCCTACGATACTAATACCATCGAGCGGGTGAAGCTGCGCAAAACGGACAACGCCACCGCCGACGTGCTGCTGTCCATTCCCGGGGACGAGATCATCACAGTGCTCAGCCTCACCTCCACGGGCTTTGCCAAGGTCAAATACAACGGAAAAACTGGTTTTGTGGTCAGCTCCTATGTGAATTTGGCCAACATTCCCGCCCCTACCCCCAAGGGACAGGCCACCCCCAGCCCCGACGCGGCCAAGTACACGGTGCTGCAAAAAGGCAGCAGCGGAGTGATGGTGAAGGCCTTGCAGGAGGCCTTGACGGAGCTGGAGTATTATACCGGAAAGATTGATTCCAAGTACGGCGCTCAGACGGAAACCGCGGTTAACGCGTGTAAAAAAAGAAACGGCATGGCCCAGGACGGAATTGCCGACACCAACTTCCAGCTTCTATTGTACGAAGGCACCCCGAAAAACCCCAAGGGCTACCGGAAGATTCTCAAAATCATCCCCCCTGTGGCGGGCTTTATCATCAGGTCCGGCAATGCCGGGGAGCCTGTGAAAAGGCTTCAGGAAAGGCTGAAGGAGCTGGGTTATTATATCGGGGAGATCAGCGGCTCCTGCGATAAGGCCACAGTGCAGGCCATCAAGGATTTCCAGCGGATGCACGACATGGGGATCACGGGAGAGGCGGACACCGTGACCCAGGACCGGCTTTTCAGCGCTACGGCTTTGTCCGCCAACGCCGTTGTGACCCCCACCCCCGCGCCCACTTTGGCCCCGCCCAAGGACACCGTCCGGCAGGGGGATACGGGGGCGGACGTGAAAACCGTGCAGCAGCGGCTGAAGGATTTGGGCTATTATGAGGGCGCGGTGGACGGCAAGTTTGGGGACGCCAGCGTCAAGGCCCTTAAGGCATTCCAGAAAAAAAGCTCCTTGAAGGAGGACGGGGTCTGCGGCATCCAGACCCGGGCCGTGCTCTTTGGGGAAAACGCCAAGACCGCCGTGGCCACAGCCATGCCCTTGCCCACAGCCACCCCGGCGCCCCTTACCCCGGAAACCACCATGGTGATCAAGGCGGGTTCCCGGGGGGATGCTGTCCGGCAACTGCAACAGCGCCTCATGGATTTGGGCTACTACGCCTCCCGGCTGGACGGGGTGTATTTGGAGGACGACATCACCGCCGTGCGGGCTTTTCAGAAGGCCAATAACCTGGCTGTGGACGGCAAGGCGGGCTACAACACCCAGAGCGTGCTCTACAGCGACAGCGCCATCCGGGGCAGCGCCATCGTGGTGCCGGGGATGACCATGCGCTATGGCAGCGAAGGCAGCGATGTAACCGCGCTCCAGACCCGGCTGATCGAGCTGGGGTATTTGACCGGCCTGGCCGACGGCAAGTTCGGGCTGCTCACCAAAACCGGGCTCATCGCCTTCCAAAAGGCCAATAACCTGATAGCGGACGGCGTGGCCGGGGCCAAGACCCAGGCGGCCCTGTACGCCACCGCCGTGGTGAAAAAGACGGTGGAGGCCTCCAGCTCCCTGAAGGAGGGCATGAGCGGCACATCCGTGAAGGATTTGCAGACCCGCCTCATCGCTTTGGGCTACCTCTCCGGCACGGCGGACGGCACCTTTGGCTCCAAGACCAGCATGGCCCTGATGGAGTTTCAAAAGCGCAACAGCCTGACGGCGGACGGCATCGCCGGGGCCCTCACGTTAGCCAAGCTCAACAGCAATTCCGTCAAGCAGGCCGCCGACGCCCCGACCCCCACCAAAGCCCCTGCCTTGGGCCTCAGCGGTGCGCCCGACCCGGCCAATGTGCGCTATGCCAACTGGTATACCGAGATCAGGGCCCATGCCAGGCTCTACCCCAACGTGACCATTTACGATTTTGTCACGGGCATCAGCTGGCAGGTGAACATCTTCAGCATCGGGGCCCACGCGGACGGAGAACCCCTCACCGCCAACGATACCGCCAACATGAACCGGGCCTTTGGCGGCATCACCACCTGGAACCCCAAGGCGGTGTGGGTGGTATTCAGCGACGGAAGGGTGTACATGGGCTCCACCCACAACACCCCCCACGAAACCTACCACATCAAGAACAACAACTTCCCAGGGCATTTGTGCATCCACTTCCCCCGCACCGAGGAGCAGGTACAGGCCATCGGCCCCTACGCCACCTCCCATCAGAAGGCCATCGACTTGGGGTGGCAGGCCACCCTGAAAAGGATCGCCAGGTAGGGAAAACAAAGATGGGATAAGGGGCTGTGGCAAACAGCGGCAGGAAACAGGGCCCAAGTGGTTGCAGGCAATCACTTGAGCCCTGTTTTTTGGTATGCTTGCGCTGTGAAAACAGAAATACGCCGTCGTGCCCCTGCACCCCAACCGCCTGGGTTGGCAGCTTGCCGGCACGCCGCCAGCCTACCACTTGATCTCCACGCTTCCCCGCCCGATCATCCGGCCGTTTTTCCGGCTGAACAGCGCCACGCTTTCCCCGGGGAAATCCAACCGCACCTTTTGGCCGATTTTGTACAGCACCCCGCCAAATACCACGCCGGTGAGCAAATAGTCGCCGATTCTAATGCGCACGGTGGTTTCCATGCCTGTGGGCATGGCGCTGAAAATCTCCCCCTGGATAGGGCCGTCCTCCCGGAGGCTGAGGAACTCGGGCCGTATGCCCAGCACGAAATCGTCCCTGCCGGGCGCCGCCGGCTCCTCCGGCTCGTTTTCCTCCACCTTGGCGATGTGGTACCGGAAGGCGCTGTCCTTGTTGCCCTTTTCAATATGCCGCCTGTCCT
>JARKQO010000382.1 GCA_029974855.1 Eubacteriales bacterium | reverse complement strand
GTGGAGGCCATCAACCACGCCAAGGCGGCGGAGGTGCCCATCATCATCGCCATCAACAAGATGGATAAGGAAGCCGCCAACCCCGACCGGGTGAAGCAGGACCTGACCGCCTACAACCTGGTGCCCGAGGAATGGGGCGGGGACACCATCATGGTGCCCGTCAGCGCCCAGACCGGGGACGGGGTGGACACCCTCCTGGAGATGATTTTGCTGGTGGCGGATATGCGCCAGCTGCGGGCCAACCCCAACCGGATGGCCAAGGGCGTCATCATCGAGGCCAAGCTGGACAAAGCCCGGGGCCCCGTGGCCACGGTGCTGCTGCAAAACGGCACCCTCCGGGTGGGGGACAACATCGTGGCGGGCATGGCCAGCGGCCGGGTCCGGGCCATGACCAACGACCGGGGCGAGCGGGTCACCGAGGCCGGGCCTTCCATGCCTGTGGAAATCGCGGGCTTCAACGATGTGCCCAGCGCCGGGGACGACATGCTGGCCGTGGCGGACGACCACTTGGGCCGCCAAGTGGCCCAGGAGCGCCGCGACAAGGTGAAGGCCGCCCGGGTGGCCTCCTCCAAGGTGTCTTTGGACAATCTTTTCAGCCATATCGACCAGGGCAAGGTGGTAAACCTGAACATCGTTATCAAGGCGGACGTTCAGGGCAGCGTGGAGGCCGTGAAGCAGGCTTTGGAAAAGCTCACCACCGACGAGGTGCGGGTGCGGGTGCTCCACAGCGGCGTGGGGGCCATCACCAAGGACGACGTGAACCTGGCCTCCGCCTTCGATGCCATCATCATCGGCTTCAATATCCGGCCTGACAACAGCGCCAAGGAAGCCGCCGACCGGGAGGACGTGGACATTCGCCTGTACCGGGTCATCTACCAGGCCATCGAGGACATCCAGAAGGCCATGAAGGGCCTGCTGGCCCCCGAGTTCAAGGAGGTGGTCCTGGGCCACGCGGAGGTGCGCAACGTGTTCCGCATCACCGGCGCGGGCACCGTGGCGGGCTGCTATGTCCAGGACGGCAAGCTCCAGCGCAACGCCCAGGCCCGCCTGGTGCGGGATCATGTGGTGATCTTTGAGGGCAAGCTCAGCTCGCTCAAGCGCTTCAAGGACGACGCCAAGGAAGTGGCCTCCGGCTACGAGTGCGGCGTCAGCTTCGACAGCTTCAACGACATCAAGGAAGGGGACACCATCGAGTGCTTCCTGATGGAGGAAATCCAGCGGTAAGTTCCCAGGCCCGCCCGGGCATGCTATCCGGGCGGGCCATCCCTCCGAAAGGAAGAAAGACGTGAGCTATCAACGGATTGACCGGATCAGCGAGCAGGTGCGCCGGGAGGTGGACCTGATCGTGCGGGAACAGGTTTCAGACCCCAGGGTGAAGGGTACCTTTAGCGTGACCCGGGCCGAGGTGACCCGGGACCTGCGCTATGCCAAGATCTTTGTGAGCATCCTGGAGAACGAGAACCGGGAGCCCATGATGAAGGCCCTGAAAAACGCCGCGGGCTTTGTGCGCCATGAGCTGGGCAAGCGGATGATCATCCGGTACGCGCCTGAAATCCTCTTTGAGGAGGACCATAACATCGAATATGGCATCCACATCGCCTCAATACTAAAGCAGGTGCGCTCGGAGGAAGAAACCCATGACGACGGAGGCCCGGAAGAACCCTGAGCTTTACCAAATGAAAGAGCTGCTGTCTGCCATTCAACAGGCGGACAGCATCTTGCTGTTCTCCCATGTATTCCCGGACGGGGACACCGTGGGCAGCGCCCTGGCCCTGAAGATGATGCTGGAGCAGATGCACAAAAAGGTGATTTTGGTGCTGGACGGGGTGGTGCCCCCCAACCTGTTTTTCCTGCCGGACATCTACTGCTTCCGCAACCCCCAGGACGTGGCGGCCCAGGTGGACGTGAAGGCCCCGGGGGTGCTGGCTTTGGCTGTGGACGCGGCGGCCGCCAACCGCCTGGGGGAGGCGGAGGCCCTGTTCCAAAGCGCGGCCCTCACCGCCCAGATCGACCACCATGGCACCAACCCGGGCTATGCCCACATCAATTTGGTGGACGACCAGGCCCCGGCCTCGGCGGTTTTGGTGAGCCGGGTGCAGCGGGAGCTGAACCTGCCCATCCAGCGGGAGGGGGCGGTGTGCCTGTATACCGGCCTGTCCACGGACACGGGGAATTTTGTATACGAAAGCACCAACGCCGAGGCCTTTGAGCTGATGGCCCGGTTGATGGAGGCGGGGCTGCCCCTGTCCAAGTACAGCCGGTTGCTGTTTCGGCGCAAGGAGCGGGCCTTTTTGCGGCTGCTGGGCAAGGCGCTGCCCACCCTGGAGTTTTGCTGCCACGGGGAGATCGCCGGGATGCGGGTGAGCCGGGAGGATATGCGGGAAGCCCAGGCCTCCGGGGAGCATACCGAGGGCCTGGTGGACTATGCCATCGACGCCTCCGGCGTGAAGATCGCCTACATTGCCAGGGAGACCCCGGAGGGGGAGGTAAAGGTGAGCCTGCGGGCCTTGCCCCCCTACCGGGTGGACCGGGTGGCGGCGCTGTTTGGGGGCGGGGGCCATCCTTTGGCTTCCGGCTGCACTTTGGAGCCGCCTTTGGACCAAGCGGTGGAGAGGGTAAGGGCCGCGCTGGTACAGGCCCGGGAAGGGAGCCTTCAGCCGTGACGGAGGAAGGGAGCAATCAGGCCCTTTGCGGTTTTTTGAACGTGCTGAAGCCCCCGGGCATGTCCTCCGCTGGGGTGGTGGCTTTTGCCCGCCGCCTGTTGGGCGGGTCCAAGGTGGGCCACGGAGGCACCTTGGACCCGGAGGCCGCCGGGGTGCTGCCTTTGATGGTGGGCAAGGCCGCCCGGCTGTTTGACTACATGCAGGAGAAGGAAAAGGCCTATGTGGCGGAGGTGGCCTTTGGCTGCGCCACCGACACCCAGGACGCCCAGGGAAACCCCGTGGCCTGGGGCGAAAACATCCCCGGGGAGGCGGAGCTGCGGGGGGCTTTGCCCGCCTTTGTGGGGGAGATTTGGCAGCGGCCCCCTTTGTACAGCGCCATCCAGCAGGAGGGCAAGCGCCTGTACCAGCTGGCCCGGGAGGGCAAGGAGGCCCAAATCCCTCCCCGGCGGGTCACGGTCCACGCCCTGGAGCTCATGGGCATGACCCGGCCCCGGGGGGCGCTGCTGGCCGTCAGCTGCTCCAAGGGCTTTTATGTGCGCACCCTCTGCCAGGATTTGGGGGACAAGCTAGGCTGCCCGGCCCATTTGCGGTTTTTGCTGCGGGTTCGCACGGGAGTGTTCACCCTGGACAACGCCCACACCTTGGAGGTTTTGGACGAAGCCGCCCGGCAGGGCCGCCTGGGGCAATGCCTGCTGCCCATGGAGGCGGCCTTGGGCCACCTGCCCGGGGCCCAGGTGCCCAAGGGGCTGCACAAGGCCCTTTTCACCGGGGGAGAGCTGCCCTGGGCCGCCTTCCCGCAGCTTCACGGCACTGCGGCGGAAACCGGGAGCGCGGCCTGCCTGTGGGCGGAAGGAAGGCTCACGGCCATCGGCCGCCGCCAGGGGGACCGGCTGAGGCCCGTCACCTGGCTGGGAGAGTAAAAAAACGCGGGAGGAAAGCGCATGGGCATCGGCCTGGATGGACAAACTGGGAATGGCCGCAGCGTGGTGGCCCTGGGAATGTTTGACGGGGTGCACCTGGGGCACCGGGTGCTGCTGGCCCGGGCCCGGGCCTTGGCCCGGCAGCAGGGGGTGCCTTTGGTGGTCAGCACCTTCAGCACCCATCCCATGGCGTTGATAAGGCCGGAAAAATGCCCCCCCATGCTCACCACCCGCCCCCAGCGGGCGGAGATCATGCGCTCCTTGGGGGTGGACCTGCTGGAGGAGAAGCCCTTTGACCGCTCTGTGATGGACACAGCCCCCGAGGCCTTCATCGCCGGGCTTTGCACCCGGTACCATCCCCTGTTTGTGGTGGTGGGGTACAACCACAGCTTTGGCCGGGGCGGCCAGGGGAATCCCCCTCTGCTGGCGGAGCTGGGCGAGGTGTTCGGCTACCGGGCGGAGGTGGTGCCCAAGATCACCCTGGACGGCCGGGAGGTGAGCTCCCCGGCCATCCGGGAGCTGCTGGCGGAGGGCCGGGTAGGCCTGGCCCGGGAGATGCTGGGGCAGCCCTACCAGCGCCAGGCGCAAGTAGGGGAGCGCCAGGGAGACTGGGGGACGCTGATCTTCCTCCAGGACGGCAAGCAGGAGGTAAAAGAGGGGCTGTACCGGGCCCTGCTCCAGGCCCCGGACGGAACCTGGCCTACCTTGCTGAAAACCCTGGGCCCCGGAAGGACTCGGGCCCGGTTGCCGGGGGACCTTACCCCCGGGGACGAAGTAACGGTCCACTACCTTCACGGGCGGTAAGCTCCCCGGGGGGCGACCTAAGCCCCTCCGGTGAAAAAACGGGTTTACAAAAACATCCGCCCATGGTACAATCATTTGCGTGTTTCCAGACCCAGGAAGAACCGCCTCCGCAGCTTACCGAATGCCAACGGCAGGCTATGGACGCGGCGATAAGCGGGGCGCTCCACAGCGTCACCATCACAAGGAGGCAACTATGCAAAAGGGTGAAATCATCAAGACCTATGCCCGCCACGAGGGCGACACCGGCTCCCCGGAGGTGCAGATCGCGCTGCTGACCGAGCGGATCAACCACCTCAACGAGCACCTGAAGCTCAACAAGAAGGACCACCACAGCCGCCGGGGCCTGCTGCTCATGGTGGGGAAACGCCGGGGACTGCTGGATTACCTGAAGAACACCAACATCGAAAGCTACCGTACCCTGATCGCCCAGCTGGGGCTGCGGAAATAAGCCACCCAGAGCTCGAACCAGCCGCGCGGCGGCGGGGCAACCCGCTGCCGCGGCTGTTTTGTGAAGGAGGGACGAAAACGTCCCGCGCCGCCCCCGGGCGGCGGTAAGAGGAGTTGCCCAGGCAACACGGCCTGGAGCAGGAAGAGGAGTAGGAAATGGAATACAAGGTTTTTTCCACCGAGCTGGCGGGCCGCCCGCTCACCATCGAGTTTGGCAAGTATGCCATGCAAGCGGCGGGTTCCGCCTTCGTACGCTTTGGCGACACTGTGGTGATCGTCAACGCCACCATGTCGGACAGGCCCAGGGAGGGGGTGGACTTCTTCCCCCTGAGCGTTGACTTTGAGGAGAAGCAATACTCCGTGGGCAAGATTCCCGGGGGCTTCATCAAGCGGGAAGGCCGGCCCACGGAAAAGGCCACCCTCACCTGCCGCCTCATCGACCGGCCCCTGCGGCCCCTGTTCCCCAAGGGCATGCGCAACGACGTCCAGGTGGTGGCCACCGTGCTGTCCGTGGACAAGGATATTCCCCCGGAAATCCCCGCAATGCTGGGTTCCTCGGCGGCCCTGGCCGTCAGCGAGATTCCCTGGAACGGCCCCACGGGCACCGTGGTGGTGGGCCTGGTGGACGGGCAGTACGTGCTCTGCCCCGACGAGGAGCAGCGCCAAAGGAGCGACTTGCACCTGGTGGTCAGCGGCACCAAGGAAGCGGTGCTGATGGTGGAAGCCGGGTCCAAGGAGATTTCCGAGGAGAAGATGCTGGGAGCCATCCTCTTCGCCCATGAGGAGATCAAGAAGCTGGTGGCCTTCATCGAGGAGATTCAGAGCGCCATCGGCAAGCCCAAGGTGGAAGTGGCTTTGGTGCTCACCGGGGACGACGTGAAGCAGGCCGTGCGGGAGTACGCCTACGACAAGTGCGCCTACTGCTTTGAAACCACCGACCGCCACGAGCGCCACGCCCGGGAGGAAGCGGTGAAGCAGGAGTGCATGGAGCGCTTCGCGGAGCAGTTTGAAGGCCGCCTGGGCGAGGTGGCGGACGCCCTGTACTCCCTCAACAAGGAGATCATGCGCAAGAAGATTCTGGACAGCGGCCTTCGGGCCGATGGCCGGGGCCCCACGGACATCCGCCCC
>JARKQO010000380.1 GCA_029974855.1 Eubacteriales bacterium | reverse complement strand
GCCCGTTCACATTCGGCCAGGTCCTCCGTCTCCACCAGCTCCCCCGCATAGCCTGCGGCCTCGTAGGCGCGGCGGCAGGTCCCGGCATTCAGGTCCACCACGATGTCCAGCTCCATCCCATTCATCAGGCCCACCTGACACACGATCTCCTTGCCCATCTGACCCGCGCCGATCAGCGCCACGCGAATGGGCCTGCCTTGGTTTTGCCGTTCGATGAGCCGATGGTTGATTTCGTACATATGTTTATCCCCCGTTTCTATGAATGCTGTGGATGGCGGTCACCCATGCGCGCCAGGGGCGCGGACCGCCCCCGGGTCCCAGGCACAGGTCCCCGTGGCGCTGAAAAGGCTCCAAATGGGTGTCGCGGCCCACAGGCAGTTGCCATTGGGCGCGTTGGCGAGGTATTTCACCGTTCGTCCTCCCTTCCAGCGGAATTACAACAACAAATTTCAGTTCATGTAACTCGATGATTACATTTTAAATCGATCGTTCTGTAAAGTCAAGCTGAAAATTATATTTTTATGTACCCGCATCGAATATTCCAACAGACACAGGCTTCTTGACATTTCATTCATTATGATTTAAAATTGTAACCATCACCAATTGGAGTGCAAAGGAGTGTTCCCCTCATGATGAAGGCAGTGGTATTGACCGCCCCCGGCAGCTTCGGCGTACAGCATATCCAACGGCCCGCCTGCCCCGAGGACGGGCTTGTGATCCGGGTCGCTTACTGCGGGCTGTGCGGCAGTGATTTGCGCACGCTCTTCAGCGGCCACAAAAACGTGGCGCTGCCGGCGGTGATCGGCCATGAGGTCAGCGGCACCGTGGTGGAGGTTGCCAAAAATTACCGGGGCGAGTACGGGTTGGGGGACCCCCTGGCCGTGGCGCCCAACGTGTACTGCGGCCGGTGCGGCTTTTGCCGGATGGGCCGCTACGAGTTCTGCGAGGACTTTCGGGAGCTTGCCCAGCAATGGCCGGGCGGATTCGCGGAATACATGGCCCTCCCCGCCGAGGCCCTCAGGCTGGGCACCATCCAGAGGGTCCCCCCGGGCCTTCCCATGGAGCACGCCTGTGTGGGAGAGCCGCCCTCCTCCTGCATCAACGCCCAGGAAAAGCTGGGCGTGGGGCTGGGGGACGTGGTGCTCATCATCGGCTCCGGCCCCATCGGAAGCATCCACATCTGCGTGGCCAAGGCGCGGGGCGCCAAACGGGTCCTGATCGCCGATATCAACCAGTCCAGGCTGGACATGGTACGCGCCTTCGAGCCGGACGAAACCATCAACGCGTCCCAGGTGGACCTGGTGGAGGAGGTCCGGCGGCTGACCGGCGGCGTGGGCGCGGACGTGGTCATCACCGCCAACCCCGTGGCGGACACCCAGGTGCAGGCGCTGTCGGCGGCGCGCAAGGGCGGCCGCATCGCGTTTTTCGGCGGGCTGCCCCATGGCAAAAGCGTGGTGCCGCTGGACACCAACCTGATCCACTACCGGGGCCTGACGGTGGTGGGTACCACCGGCTTTGCGCCCCGGCACCACATCCAGTCCCTTGAGCTGATGGCCTCCGGCCGCATTCCCGGCGGTAAGCTGGTCACCCATGTGCTGCCTCTGGACGAATTTCCCCAGGGTGTGGCGCTGGCCCGGGAGGGCCGGGCCATGAAGGTGGTTTTCCAGATTGCTCCATAACAGTTTACGTATTCATTCATTGTATATGTAATGCAGCTGGGCGGACTGCCAATCGGCAGTCCGCCCATATCTATATAGCTTTCGCAACAAAAAGAAGGCTCTAAAAATCATTATCTCGCCTAAATAATTTCAGTTTTCGAATTTATTTTTGAAATAAGTATAGACATGCAGGGGTCACTGTGCTATAATGCATACAAACGGGTGGGACGACCAAATCAATGCGCCATTGGACGGCAGATTCTAGCAGGAAGATTGCGCGATCCATTCCGGATGGGAGCCTGCGCGGGAAAGAAGCTATGCAAACCGAAGCAAACCTGAAGCTCGCGCGGGTGCGCGGATATCTGGCGGAAAAGGGCTACACCGGGGCCGTGCTGCTCAGGCAGGACAGCTTCACGTGGATCACCTCAGGGGGATTGAACCGCGTGGTCATCCCCAGCGCCGAAGGCGTCGCGGCGGTGGTGGTCACCCCGGAAGCCGCATATTTGGTGGCCCAGGTGATGGACGGCGGCCGGATCATGGACGAGGAGCTGAACGGCCTCACCCTGGAGTACGTGCCCCTTGGGTGGTACGAGGAAACGGTCCTGGAGCGCGCGCTCTCTTTGGCCGGGGAAAGGCCGGTGGCGGACGTACCCTGCCCCGGGGATTTCCAATTGGAAGAGCTCTATGAGCTCCACTTCCCCTACACCCCGGAGGACATTGGCCGTTTCTTCGAGGCCGGAGCCCTTGTGGACGAGGTTTTGACCAAGGTGGCATGCGAGCTCCGGCCCGGCATGGCCGAGCGGGAGGCCGAGGCGATGCTGCTGTACGAGTTCACCCGCCGGGGGGCCATCTGCGACGTGGCGCTGGTGGGCTCCGACCAGAGGGTGTTCCAGTACCGCCACCCCACCCCCACGAACACGGCTTTGGACCGCTACGTGCTTTTGACCCCAGCGGTCCGCTACAAGGGCGTCCATTGCAACGTCGCCCGCAGCGTGTATTTCGGGGACGCGCTGCCCCAGGAACTCCGGCGGGCCTATGAGGCGGTGCGCACCGTATCCGCCAACTGCATGGCCCTGTGCCGCACCGGGGTCCGCTATGCCGAAATCCTGGAGGAGCACAAGGCGCTGCTGGCGGAGCTGGGGTTTGAGGGCCAGTGGCGCGGCCACTACCCGGGGGGCCGGACCGGCTACTTCCTGTGCCAGGCGGGCCTGTCCTTGGACCCGGCCCGCGCGGTGGGCGAAACCGAGGCCTTTGAGTGGTTCATCACGGTGCCTGGGG
>JARKQO010000363.1 GCA_029974855.1 Eubacteriales bacterium | reverse complement strand
TGATCCCTTCCCCATGCGGCCATGGCGGAATTGGCAGACGCGCTAGATTCAGGTTCTAGTGAAGGTTTCTTCATGGAGGTTCAAGTCCTCTTGGCCGCACCAAACAGCCCACCCTTGAAAATTCAGGGGTGGGTTTATTGTATGGGGCGGGGGTCGTTGGGCCGCTGGGCCAGGAGGGATGTTCTTGATGGATCATCAATTTGAGGATATACTGGCAGTTGGGTCGGGTTTGTGAGAGCCACGGGGTGAAAGGGAAGGAGGATATCCATGGAGCGGCTGTTTCTCAAAATGATGGAGTTCTATACCGGAGATCCCCAGCAGATTCAGCATTTGATAAAGGTCCATGGCTTTGCGAGATTGATCGGGCTGGGGGAGCACCTGGATGAGCGTACCCAGAACATCCTGGAGGTAGCCGCTATCGTACATGATATCGGCATCAAGCCCGCCCTGGAGAAGCATGGCACGGCGGCCGGCCCATACCAGGAGTTGGAGGGGCCGCCTATAGCCGAAACAATGCTGAAGGAGCTGGGTTACGCCCCGGAGCTAATGGAAAGGGTCTGTTATTTAGTGGGCCATCACCATACGTACCGGGATATTGATGGGATGGATTATCAAATCCTTGTGGAAGCCGATTTCCTTGTGAATATGTACGAAGGCGAAATGAGCGCCGACGCGATACGGGCGACCCTCCATAACATATTCCGCACGGAAACAGGCATACGGTATGGCCGCCTGATGTTCCCTGCCCTGTGACGGGCAAGGAAGGGGCGTTGCCTGGCCACCGCCGCAAGTCCCGCCGGCGGCGGAAGAAAGCGTTGATTGACGCGCAGCCCGCCCTTGACGCTTCAGGGGCGGGTTTGTTGTATGCGGGGAAGGGCACCCGGATTCCCATGACTTTTTCCCGCCCCTATGGTATACTGTTCCCAACAATTCTCCCAGCCAGGGCTTAGGTTCAACGCACTCAAGGAGAGGGGAAGAAGAAAATGAAAAAGAGATGGAGCGTGCTGCTTACAGTGGCGGTCATCCTTGTCATGGCGGCCCCCATGGCGCAGGGGGCGGAAGCGCCCAAAACCATCACCGAAAACGAGCTGGGCACCCATGGCGGATATGACTACGAGCTGTGGAAGGATTCGGGCGTCACCAGCATGACCCTGAAAGACGGCGGTACCTTCAGCTGCACCTGGAGCGACATCAACAACGCGCTGTTCCGCAAGGGCGTCAAATTCGACGAGACACAGACCCACGGCCAGCTTGGGAACATAACGCTCTCCTATGAGTGCGACTACCAGCCCAAAGGCAACTCCTATCTGTGCGCCTATGGATGGACCTCCGAGCCCCTTGTGGAGTATTACGTGGTGGACAGCTGGGGGGACTGGCGTCCGCCGGGGGTGGCCTCCAAGGGCACCATTGCCGTGGACGGCGGCAAATATGACATCTATGAAACCACCCGGACACAGCAACCCTCCATCAAAGGCACCGCCACCTTCCAGCAGTATTGGAGCGTCCGCGCTTCCAAACGCACCAGCGGAACCATATCTCTCAGCGAGCACTTCAAAGCCTGGGAAAGCCTGGGCATGAACATGGGGAAGATGTACGAGGCCGCTTTGGTGGTGGAGGGATACCAAAGCAGCGGAAGCGCCGATGTGCTTGATAACACCGTTACGGTGGGCGGGGACAGCGCCCCTCAAGAGGTGGTCGTCACGGGTGCGGCTGAAACCGGCCTTCGCAGGGGCACGGCGGCCTTTGGCACGCCCATCCTGGACGGTCAGATCGACGACATATGGAATCAGGCCGAGGCTCTGCCCATTGACCGGATGCTTCAGGCCCAGGAAACCGCCTCCGGCACGGCCCGGGTGCTGTGGGACCGGGAGAACCTGTATGTGCTCTTTGAGGTAACAGCCCAGGTCCTTGACAACAAAAGCGTGCTTCCCTATGAATGCAGCTCTGTGGAAGCCTTTGTGGATGAGGGGAACTGCAAGCTGGGCAGCTATAAAGAGGACGACGGGCAGTACCGGGTTTGCTATGACGGCGCCCAGACCTTTGGCGACTGGACAAAGACCGGCAGCGCCCAGTCCGTGGCGGCGGTGGACGGCCTAAGCTATCTGGTGGAGATGAAGATCCCGTTTCGCACCTTGACCCCTGAAGCCGTTATGGAAATCGGCTTCGACGCCCAGATCAACGACGCGAAAAACGGCGTCCGCACCGGCATGGCCAAGTGGAACGACCCCACCAACAACTCATGGCAGAATACCTCCGGCTGGGGGATTGTGACGTTGTCCGCGCCCTGACAATCCCGTTGGTCAGCTGCGCACTTCCCCGTGGCTGAACCGATCGTACCATTCGTCCAGCTCTGCGGGAGCCTCCAGCTCCAGCATTTTGAAGATTTCATAGGCAAACTGAACGGACGCGGTTTCATTGGCGGTGAGGAAGCCCCCGTCGTTGACCAGCTGTGCCGGCACATAGGAGCCCTGGCCCTGATAACGGGGCTCGCTTTGAAACGCCTCCAGGCTCCAGCCTGTATGCTTGATGTGGTCAAGGAAGCCGTGCCGGGCCAGAAAGAAGGTCGCGCCGCATATGGCGGCCACAGGGATGCCCCGGTCCGCCGCTTTTTGCACAAACTCGGCAATTTCCACATGGGCTTCTCCTCTCCAGGCACGTCCGCCAGGCAGGATGACCATCGCCAGATGATCCCAGTTTTCGTATTCCGCCAACCCATAATCGATTTCCGTGCGAAGCCCGCCCATGGATACCTTGGGAGCTTGATCCACAGCAATCGTTTTGACGGCATATCCCTCGGTGCCGTTGATTCCGGCGATGGCGAAGCTGGCCTCCCAATCGGCCCAACGATCTGTCAACACAAGGAGAACTTCCTTTGTTTGCATACCCTGATCCTCCCAACCTTTTTTGCCGAAATCGTCCATACGATTCCAAGGCGCTTGGCTCCGGGGAGGGGCCAAGCTTCCGCTTCATTTTACCATATCATTCCTTCCCCCGCAGCACATGCTTACAATAGCATCGAAAAAGGCAAAGCCACTGCACATACAGGACGTCCCCCAGGGCAAAGCCACCGATCCCCGCTTCCCGAAAAGCGCGGGTCAACTGTCTCTTGGTGAACATCCGGCGCAGGCCTGCCCCGCCGCCTTCAAAAGCATGGGAAAGAAAGCGCCCATAGTCCCGCCACCGGGACGGGGGGATATCGGGCCGGGCTTTCCTTTTCAGGTGGAGCAAAACCACATCCACGCCGGGCTTGGGGTGGAAGTCCTCCCGAAGGAAATGGTAGGCGATGTCCAGGTCGAATAACGGCTTGAGGGTCAGGGACCGGAGGGTTTCCCGGGGCTTTCCCATGAAGCGCAGGGCCGCGCCCTTTTCCATGGTCAGCCATGCCTCCGTGGGCGGGTTGTTGCTTTCCGTCAGCTTCCGGAGGATGGCGGTGGTATGGCAAAAAGGGATGTTGGCAAAGACCTTGTAGGCTCCGGAGGCGGGAAGCCTCCATTGCAGAAAATCCTGGTGGTGAAGGCGCAGGTTTTCCAGATTGCCCAGGGTGGAAAGAAGCGCGCCATACAGCGCCCCATCCAGCTCCACGGCGGTGACCTTCCGGCATTTGGCGGCCAGCAGCCGGGTGATATGGCCCTTCCCCGGACCGATCTCCAGCACATGGTCCTCCGCGCCCAGCGTGGTCCTGGAAAGCACCCGCTTCAAGGTCCTGTGGCCGGTAAGAAAATTCTGGGATACCCAAAGGGGCAACTGCCGCCCTTGCATATTGCTTCTATTTTTGGACATAAAAATACACCTCATTCGATTCGTAGGGTCGAAAAAAGGCGCACAGAAACGAGGATCAGGATTTGAACCCTGGACCTATTCCGTACGCCTTATGAACGAATACGCATCGAGGCACACATGAGGTGTATTGAATCCTCCATCCATCAGGGAATGAAAAGATTATACAGGAAACAGGGGTATTGTCAATGAGGGCGGGCCCTTTTCCCCAAAGGCCCTATCCCGCCGCCGTCGGCTAAAAGTTCAGGTCGATTTGCTTGTCGTCCAGCAAATCAGCAATGCCCCGGGGCGGGTCGCTTTTCATGAAAACGCGCAGCAGCGCCAGCAGTAGGCCCCCCAGCAGCGAGCCTGCCACCAATGCCAGCAGAAACATGTGGGGGTTGAGGATCAGGGGAAGGATGAAGATGCCTCCGTGGGGCATTTGGCAGGCACAGCTCCAATACATGGCAAGGCCTCCCGCCAGCGCCGAGCCCGCCGTTATGGACAGGACGATCCGCCGGGGCTCCTTTTGGGCGTAGGGCAGTATGCTTTCCGTGATTTGGCAGGCTCCCGCCAGCGCCATCTTCCCAAGCCCGCGGCGGTGTCCCGCTTTCCTGTTGGCTTGGGGCTTGATCCATTCCGCCAGAATATAGGCAAAAGAGGGGACCATGCAGCCGATGATTTTGGCGGTGACGGGCAGAAACCAGCCTTCCGCCAAACAGGCGTTGGAAAAGATGGTGGAGCGCTTTCCCACCTTTCCGCCCATGTCGTAGGCGATCATGGCAGCCACCAACGCGCCCACGCAAAAACGCAGGGGGCCGCCCAGGCTCAGGGCCATGGCCAGAAACCGGCCCCGCAGCCACGCCAGGGGCAGGACCAGCGCAAAATGAAAAACAAGGGCCGTTGTGGCGGTGGCAAGGAGGGGCACAAGGATCACGTTGTAAATGCTGTTGAGGGGGTGGGGAACGGAAATCCTTTTGGACAGGGTCAAAAGGCCGCTGACCATGAACGCGCAGAGCACCGCGCCCACATAGCCGGTTTGGGCGACCGTGGCATAATAACCCAAAATCAAGGCGGGCATCATGCCCTGGCGGTCCGCCAGGGAAAAGGCCGTGTAGGCGGCGGCGATGGGGATGGCTAGCAAAAAGGCAATGTCCCCGATCTGCTGAAGCAAAAGCACCAGCTGGCTATGGGGCCACCCGGGGCCCGCCATGCGGGCGACGCTGCCGCACAGGCCCCCCAGCACAAGCACCGGGAACATATAGGACGAGCCGGTTTGCAGGTGCTTTTGAATTTGAAGGCGGGGCGCTCTGCCTAGCATCATGTTTCGTCCTCCGGCAAGGGGTTTTGGCTTTCGGCCAGGCGGTTTTCCACCCGCTCAAACAGCAGGCCCGGGGCCTCGATGGCGATCTGAATGGGGGCGCGGATCACCTTTTTTCCGGCAAAGCGCTCCATCCCCTCGATGGCGATGTCCGCCGCGATGATTACCACGTCCGCTTCCCGGATATCGTCCGGGGTAAGCTGGTCCTCCTTGCCGATGCTGCCCTGGGTTTCCACCTTGATGGCGTGGTTGCGCTTGTGGGCGGCCTGCACCAGGCGCTCCTTGGCGATATAGGTGTGGGCGATGCCTGTGGGGCAGGCGGTAACCGCCACAAAATCCAGGTTGGTACGGTGCTCGTACTCCTGGATTTGGGCAAAGAGCCTGTTCAGTTTTTTTTCGCTGCGGCAATGGAGCAGCTCGTAGCAAAAGTTTTCCCGGGCCAGCATACTGGCTACCTGGGCCATGGCGTGAAGGACCCG
>JARKQO010000362.1 GCA_029974855.1 Eubacteriales bacterium | reverse complement strand
CTCGTAGGCCCGTCCAGCCCCGAAGAGGGCGAAGGTGCTGGCGAAGGGAATGAGGCCCGCATGGGCGAAGCCCGCCGCCGCCCCCATCAGATTCTGCTCCGCGATGCCGTAGTTGAAGAACCGCCGGGGATAGACATCGGCGAAGAGCTTGGTCATGGTCGCGTGGGCCAGGTCCGCATCCAGAACCACCACCCGCTCCTCCCGCTTCCCCAGTTCCACCAGGGCCTCTCCGTAGGCCACCCGCAAAGACTTCGGCTCACTCATCCCCCGCTCCTTCCAGCTCTTTCATCGCCGCCTCGTACTCTTTCGCGTTGGGGGCCTTGCCGTGCCAGCCGTACTGATCTTCCATAAAGGAGACCCCCTTCCCCTTGATGGTCCTGCAGCAGACAAACCGGGGCCTGCCGCCGGTGGGCTCATTCAGGGCCGCCAGGATGGCATCGAGATCGTGGCCATCCACGGTGTGCACGGCGAAACCGAAGGCCGCGAACTTCCCGGTGATGTCCCCCAGGCTGAGCACCTCGTCGTTGGCGCCGTCGATCTGCAGGCCGTTGTAGTCCAGAAGGAGGCTCAGGTTGTCCAGTCCGTAATGGGCCGCCGCCATGGCGGCCTCCCAGCAGATCCCCTCCTGCAGCTCCCCGTCACCCATCACCGCATAGACATGGTAATTCTTCCCCAGGTATTTGGCCGCGTTAGCCAGGCCCCCGGCCACCGAGACCCCGTGCCCCAGGGAGCCGGTGTTCACATCCACTCCCGGGGTCTTGCCCATGTCGGGGTGCCCCTGCAGATGGCTGTCCACCTGGCGGAAGTTGTCCAGGTCCGACAGGGGGAAGTACCCCAGATCGGCCAGGATGGCGTACAGAGCCGGGGCCGCGTGTCCCTTGGAAAGCACGATCCTGTCCCGGTCGTCCCAGTGGGGCTGGTCGGGCCGGATGGACGCCTTGTTGTAGTAGAGGGCCATCAGTATCTCGATGACCGACAGAGACCCCCCGGGGTGTCCCGACTGGCTTTTATAGAGCATCGAGAGCACCTGCCGCCTGAGATGGCGGGCTTTTTCCCTTTGCGCGCTGACTGGCATAAAATTGCCCCTCCGTAATGATCAGCCCTTGACTGCTCCGGCAGTCAGTCCTTCCACAAGGCGCTTCTGGGCAAAGAAGAACATGACGCAGACCGGGATTATCGTGATGATTCCC
>JARKQO010000356.1 GCA_029974855.1 Eubacteriales bacterium | reverse complement strand
CTGGAGGTGGGCATCAGCGCCTTTTGCCAGGACGCCCAAAGCCTGCCCGGGGCCTATGGCCAAGCCCTGAGGGCCATGGGGCCCGGGGCCGGAACTGCCGTCCCGGGGGCGGAGAAAGCCCCAGGCCCAGCCGGGCCCTCCCGGGAGGACATGCCCGGCCCGCCCCAGCACTCCTGGCAGGGGGAGATCTCCCCCCACACCTTGGCTGGGCGGGTGCTGGAATACATCCAGGCCAACTACCGGAAGAACCTGTCTTTGGATTCCCTGGGAGAGCGGTTCGGCGTGACCCCCTATTACCTGAGCCGCCTGATCAAAAGCAAGGCGGGCCAGAGCTTTCCGGACCTGCTGGCCCAGCGCCGCATCCAGGAGGCCAAGCGGCTGCTGCAACAGGGGGCCAGCATCAAGGCCGTCACCTACGAGGTGGGCTTTCGCAGCCAGAACTACTTCGGCAAGATCTTCAAAAAGCATACCGGCCTCACCCCCACGGAGTACCGCAGCCGGCATGGGGGCGGCTCCCCCGGGGAACCCTAGGGGGAGGGGCTCTTGTGTAACATTGTCACGGAAGCTCTAAAGGAAATCGTGTATTCTATCTTTGCCCAGATACGGGCTTTTCACAAGTCATTTTGAACATAGGGAGGACCTATCATGTTTTTCAAGCCAAAGAGCGCCCCCCAAGCCCTGTCCATGGGGGAAGCCGCCGGGGAGCTGCAAAGGGACCCCCAGATCCGCCTGGTGGACGTGCGCACCCGGGAGGAGTACCGGCAGGGGCATATCCCCGGCAGCCAGAACCTTCCCCTGGACCAGATTGGGGAGATTCCCCAGCTGATCCCGGATAAGGACGCACGGATTTTTGTCTATTGCCTCAGCGGGGGCCGCAGCCAGATGGCCGCCGCCCAGATGGCCCGGATGGGATACATGAACGTCGCCAACATCGGCGGCATCACAGCGTGGCGGGGACAGCTGGAAAGGGGGGTCAGCGCGTGAAAACCCTCATCATCGGGGGGGTGGCCGGGGGCGCTTCCGCCGCGGCCCGCCTTCGCAGGCTGGACGAGCAGGCCCAGATCGTGATGCTGGAGCGGGGGGAATACATCTCCTATGCCAACTGCGGGCTGCCCTACTACATCGGCGGGGAGATCACCGACAAGGAGGAACTGACCTTGCAGACCCCCCGAAGCTTCCAAACCCGGTTCGGGGTGGAGGTGCGGGTGCGCCACGAGGCCCTTGCCATCGACCCGGCCCGCCAAGTGGTGACGGTGCGGGACCTGGCCCAGGGCACGGAATATGAGGAAGCTTATGACCGGCTGATCCTCTCCCCCGGGGCGGAGCCTGTGCTGCCGCCGCTGCCGGGCGTCCGGGATCCAAGGGTGTTCACCCTCCGCACCATCCCGGACACCTACCGGATTCATGAGCACATCCGGCAGGCCCGGCCCAAAACCGCCTTGGTGGTAGGCGGGGGCTTCATCGGCCTGGAGATGGCGGAAAACCTGATGCGGGCGGGGCTGGCCGTCACCGTGGTGGAGTTTGCGGACCACGTGATCGGCCCTTTGGACTACGACATGGCCTGCCAGGTGCACCGGCACCTGAAGCAGCAGGGGGTTACGCTGCTGCTGAACCGGGGGGTACAGGCATTCCATCCCTCGGAAAGCTCCCTTACGGTGGAGCTGACCAACGGGGAAACCCTGGAGGCGGACATGGCTTTGATGTCCGTGGGGGTGCGGCCCGAAAGCGCCCTGGCCAAGAGCGCGGGCCTGCGGATGAACCCCCGGGGGGCCATCTGGACGGATGAGCATATGCGCACCTCGGAGGAGCACATCTACGCCGTGGGAGACGCGGTGGAGGTGGTGCACTGGGTCAGCGGCGCGCCCGCCTACATCCCCCTGGCGGGCCCAGCCAACAAGCAGGGGCGCATTGCCGCCGACAACATCTGCGGTCTGCCCAGCCGCTACCGGGGCACCCAGGGCTCCAGCATCCTGAAGCTCTTTGACATGACCGTGGCCGTGACGGGCCTGAACGAAGCCGCCGCCAAGGCGGCGGGCCTGGACTATGACGCGGTGTATACCTATTCCGCCTCCCATGCCACCTACTACCCCGGGGCGGCGGACATCAGCCTGAAAACCCTGTTTGAAAAGGGCACCGGGCGGATTTTGGGGGCGCAGCTGGTGGGCTTTGGCGGGGTGGATAAGCGCTGCGACGTGCTGGCTACCGCCATCCGGGGCCGTATGACCGCCTACGATTTGACGGAGCTGGAGCTTTGCTACGCGCCCCCCTTCTCCTCCGCCAAGGACCCGGTGAACATGGCGGGCTTTGTGATGGAAAACCTGCTCACCGGCAAGGTGCGCCAGTTCCACTGGCACCAGGTGGAGACCCTGGGCAAGGACCCGGGCGCTTTGCTGCTGGACACCCGCACCAAGGGGGAATACGCCCGGGGGGCCATCCCCGGGGCGGTCCACATCCCGGTGGATTCCCTGCGGGAGCGGCTTTCAGAGCTGGACCGGGCCAAAACCCTGTACGTGTATTGCCAAAGCGGGCTGCGCAGCTACATCGCCTGCCGCATCCTCTCCCAGAACGGCTTTGACTGCCTGAACCTGGCCGGGGGATACCGGTTCTACGACACGGTGATGGGCGAAAGCGCCCCGGACTGCGGCCCCAGCCATCCCTGCGGCCTCAAGGCCTAAGAAGCCGGGGGGATCGTCCCCCATCCCCGTTCCCCCGTTGCATTCCTTCCCCTCAGCCCTTATACTAAGCGTATCGGGGCTGATTTTTTTGCGCAAAGGGATGAGCATATGGAACAGGGGCCCAGGCTGCTGCAGGAGGTCTTTCCCTGCTGGGACAAGCTGACCCGGCAGCAGCAGCTTCACATCCAAAGCCATAGCGGGCAGCGGCGCTACCAGAAGGGGCAGCTCCCCCACCAGGGGGGCGATTGCTCCGGGCTGCTTCTGGTGCAAAGCGGCCAGCTGCGGGTGTACATCCTGTCCCCGGGGGGCAAGGAGGTGACCCTCTACCGGCTGTTCCCCTGGGATATCTGCCTGTTTTCCGCCTCCTGCGTGATGAAGAACATCCACTTTGACCTGTACGTGGAGGCGGAGAAGGACACCCAGGTGTTCGTGGTGCCCTCGGAGGTGTACCAGGAGCTGATGAAATCCTCCTTGGCCGTGGCGGATTACACCAACCAGCTGATGGCCGCCCGGTTTTCCGACGTGATGTGGGTGATGGAGCAGGTGCTTTTCACCAGCTTTGACAGCCGCCTGGCTGCCTTTTTGCTGGAGCAGGCCCGGATCGACCAAAAAGAGGAGCTGCGCATCACCCACGAGGAGATCGCCCGGCATTTGGGCAGCGCCCGGGAGGTGGTGACCAAGATGCTCAACTACTTCGCCCAGGAGGGCATGGTGCGCCTGGCCCGGGGCCGGGTGGCGCTGCTGGACACCGCCAGGCTGGAGGCCTTGGGGGTGTAAGGCCGGGGAAGCACGGACGCGGCAAAAACACCGCCGCAGGGCTAAAAGGCCCGTAAGGGGGAAGGACCATGGAGCAGCAGACCCTTTTCAACACCCAGGAGGCCCAGCCCCTGGCCGCCCGGCTGCGGCCCCGGACCCTGGAGGAGTTCGTGGGCCAGAGCCACCTGCTGGGCCAGGGCAAGGTGCTGCGCCGCCTCATCGAGGGAGACCGGGTGTCCTCCATGATCTTCTGGGGGCCTCCCGGGGTGGGGAAAACCACCTTGGCCCGGGTCATCGCCGCCCATTCCAAGGCGGAGTTCATCGACTTCTCCGCCGTTACCAGCGGCATCAAGGAGATCCGCGAAGTGATGCGGCAGGCGGAGAACAACCGCAAGTTCGGCATCCAGACCATTTTGTTCGTGGACGAAATCCACCGGTTCAACAAGGCTCAACAGGACGCGTTTTTGCCCTTTGTGGAAAAGGGCAGCATCATTTTGATCGGGGCCACCACGGAAAACCCCTCCTTTGAGATCAACGGCGCGCTGCTGTCCCGCTGCAAGGTATTCGTGCTGCACGCCTTGGAGCCCCGGGAGCTGGTGGACCTGCTGCACCGGGCCCTGAAGGACCCCCGGGGCTTTGGCGGCCAACGGGTGGACATCTCCCCCGAGGCCCTGGAGGCCATCGCCCGGTTTGCCAACGGCGACGCCCGGATGGCCCTGTCCACCCTGGAGATGGTGATCCTCAACGGCGATCTTCAGGGGGATACCCTCACCGTGTCCCCGGAAACCCTGGAGCAATGCCTGTTCAAAAAATCTTTGCTGTACGACAAGAAGGGCGAGGAGCACTACAACCTGATCTCCGCCTTGCACAAATCCATGCGCAACTCCGACCCGGACGCCGCCGTGTACTGGCTGGCCCGGATGCTGGAGGCCGGGGAGGACCCCCTGTATGTGGCCCGGCGGGTGGTGCGCTTTGCCAGCGAGGACGTGGGCCTGGCGGACCCCCGGGCCCTGGAAAACGCCGTGGCCGCCTACCAGGCCTGCCATTTCATCGGCATGCCGGAGTGCACGGTGCACCTGACCCAGGCGGTGGTGTACATGGCCATGGCCCCCAAGTCCAACGCTTTGTATGTGGCCTACGGCGAGGCCAAGCAGGACGCGCTGACCCAGCTGGCGGAGCCGGTGCCTTTGGTGATCCGCAACGCGCCCACCGGGCTCATGGAGCAGCTGGACTACGGCAAGGGCTACCAGTACGCCCACGACACCCCGGACAAGCTCACGGCCATGCAATGCCTGCCGGATTCCCTGCTGGGCCGGGAATACTACAGGCCCACGGAGCAGGGGCTGGAGGGCAAGTACAAGACCCGGCTGGAGCAGATCAAGGAATGGAAAAAACGGCGTCAGGGATAGCCCCGGGGCCCGAAGAGGGGATAGAGGACATGGCCCCCGTGGATATGGACGTACCAATAAACGTTGTGACATAGAGGAGGCGGATGGCATTGACCGGACGAGATGTAAGGATAGGCGCGTGCCTATATGCCGGCGACATGGACAGTATGGTTCGATTTTACAGAGATACATTGGGCTTTCCTACTCAATGGAATGGCGGGGATTTCGCGGAGTTTGAGACGGCAAGCGGCGCGCTGTCCCTGTTCATGTACAGCAGGGAAGCATTCGCGCGGGCAATCGGGGAGAGCTACGTCCCTCCAAAGGGAATCAATCAGACGTTTGAAATTGCCCTTTGGTTGCCCCGCTTTGCCGATGTGGACGCGGAATATGAGCGGCTATCGAAGTTGGGCGTGCGATTTCCCACTGGAGAACCCATGACCTTTTCCTTCGGCATCCGCAACTTTTATGTGGCCGACCCGGAGGGTAACCTGCTTGAAATCGGCAGCACCAGCGAAACGTAGTATGGAAATTCAAGCCATTGCAAAGGTTTTTCCACATCATAAAAACGGCACCAGGGGAATCCCCGGCGCCGTTTTTATGATGTGCCGTTTTTACGATGGAAGGGCCCATGCCCTTGTTTGCAGAGCAGGCAAGCGACTCCCCTATTCCTCCAGGGCCAGCTCCAATTCCATGGGCCTTTGCCCTGTCAGGGCCACGCTGCGGGCGTCGGGCTGGCTGGCCCCCACGAACAGGCGGTACCGCTTGCCCGCCCTCACCCTCTGGCCCTGGGCGTCCACCACGGTAAAGGCCCGCTCCTCCAGGGGCAGCGTCAGGGTCTTTTTCTCCCCGGCCTTCAGGAACACGCCCCCAAAGGCGCACAGCGAAGGGTTGGGGGGCGCGTCCGGGCAGTCCTGGGGCTGGATGTATACCTGTACCACCTGCCGGGCGTCCGTGAGGCCCGTGTTTTGCACCTGGACCGTCACCCGCTCCCGGCTGGCCAACCCGTTGGAAAAGGCAAAGGTGGTATAGCTGAGGCCATAGCCGAAGGGATAGAGGGGCTCCCCTTGGAAATACCGGTAGGTGCGGTTCTCCATAAAGTAGTCCTCAAAGGGGGGCAGTTCCTCCAGGCCGTGGTAGAAGGTCACGGGCAGCTTGCCCGAGGGGGACACCTGGCCAAAGAGGATTTTGGCCAAAGCCGCGCCCCCCGCCTGGCCCGGGTATCCGGCCCAGAGGATGGCGTTGCCCTCCTCCACCCGCAAAGAGCTTCCGCAGGCCAGCACCGTCACCACAGGGGTTCCGGTTTTCAGAATGGCTTCCACCAGCACCCGCTGGGGCGCGGGCAGCTCCAAATCCACCTTGTCGCCGGAGAAGTATTGGTTGCCCTGGTCCCCTTCCTCCCCCTCGATGGTTTCGTCCAGGCCCACGCACAGCACTACCACGTCGGCGTGCTTGGCCACCCGCACCGCCTCCGCCCGCCGGTCGTGGGGGCGCTGGGCGAGGCCCTGGCTGCGGTCCTCCTTGGTGTGGCTGCCGGGGGCGAAGAGAATGCGGGCCTTGCCGCCCACCGCCTGGCGGATGCCCTCCAAAAAGGTGAGGTTCCGGGAGGAGGTGCCGTGGTAGTTCCCCTCCAAAGCGGGCACCGCGTCGGCGTTGGGCCCGATCACCGCGATGGTTTTCAGCTCCCCCAGGCACAGGGGCAGCAGGCCGTCGTTTTTCAGCAGCACCATGGCGTTCTCCGCTGCCTTTTGGGCCAGGGCGTTGTGCTCGTCCGTGTCGTTTTCCAAAATGGAAATGCCGTCGTATTCACAGTCCTCGTCAAACATGCCCAGCCTGATCCGGGTGGCCATGAGCCGGGTGGCGGCCAGGCGGATTTGCTCCTCGGTAATCAGGCCCTCTTGCAAGGCCTGGAGCAGCACCAGGTAGGTGTTGCCGCAATTCAGATCGCAACCGTTTTCCAGGGCCAAAGCGGCGCTTTGGGTGGGGGTGTCCGTAACGTGGTGATGGTTGTGGAAATCCGCGATGGCCCAGCAATCGCTGACCACATGGCCTTCGAATTTCCATTTTTCCCGGAGGATCTTTTTGAGCAAAGTGGGGCTCCCGCAGGCCGGTTCCCCGTTCACCCGGTTGTAGGCCCCCATCACCGCCTCCACTCCTGCCTCCCGCACCAAAGCCTCAAAGGCGGGCAGGTAGGTTTCCCACAGGTCCTTTTCCCCCACCACCGCGTCAAAGCGGTGGCGCTCCGCCTCGGGGCCGGAGTGCACGGCGAAGTGCTTGGCGCAGGCCGCGGCCTTCAGGTGCTCCCCTTCCCCCTGGAGGCCCTTCACAAAGGCCACCCCCAGCCGGGAGGTGAGGTAGGGGTCCTCCCCGTAGGTTTCATGGCCCCGGCCCCAGCGGGGGTCCCGGAAGATGTTCACATTGGGGGACCACATAGTGAGGCCCTTGTAGATATCCCGGTCCCCTTCGGCCCGGCTGGCGTTGTACTTGGCCCGGGCCTCGGTGGCGATGACCTGGGCGATCTCCCCCAGCGTCTCCCCGTCAAACATGGCCGCCAAGCCGATGGCCTGGGGGAACACCGTGGCGGTGCCCGCCCGGGCCACCCCGTGGAGGGCCTCGTTCCACCAGTTGTAGGAGGGAATGCCCAGCCGGGGAATCCCCGGCGCGTCGTAACGGAGCTGGCTGGCGGCTTCCTCCAGGGTCATTTGGGCCACCAGCGCCTCTGCCCGCCGGGTAATCTGCTGTCGATCCATGGGGAATCTTCCTTTCGTGGGTTATTCCTTCACGCCGCCCACGGCGATGCCCTGAATGATGTATTTGCTCAGGGCAAAGTACACGATGATCAGCGGCAGGGCCGTCATGGCCAGGCCCAGATAAATGGAGCCGTATTCCGTGCGGTAGATGTCGCCCCGCAG
>JARKQO010000351.1 GCA_029974855.1 Eubacteriales bacterium | reverse complement strand
AAAAACGTGGAAACCGCAGGCATTGGGAAGGTTTCTCCCTGGGGTGTCCAGCATGCGGACATCGTCTATGAGACGGTGCTGCAGGGGGGCTTCACCCGCTTCACCTTTCTGTTCAGCGATTGCTTCGCCCAAGGGCAGCCTGAAAAGGGCGTTGGGCCTGTGCGCTCCGGGCGAATCGGGCAGCTTTTGCTGCGGGAGGAATGGCAGTCCGGGTTTGTGTATTCCGGAGGGTATGGCGGCTCCTATGGATGGAAGGACTCCAAAACGGCGGAGCTGCTGCGGCAGACCGGCGTTGGGGAAAAGGGTGTGCTGTTCAGCATGCTGAGCGCCAGCCATGTGGAATACCGGTACCGGGTGAAGGGGGTCAAAGCGCCCAGCAACCTTAACGCCGATATCATCGGCCTGCGCGCCTTAATCCCCGCCTCTTTTGCCTGCAAACCGAGACCCTTCCTGTTCGCGGACGAGAGCCCCTACGGCAACGGATATGACCTTGCCCATACCATCCATCTGGACTGGGGAGCTTCCGGCACCCTGTCCCATTTTGTATATGATGAAAGCACCCATGAATACCTGCGGTATTGCGGCCCGGGAACGAAGGCGGCTAAATGGGCTCCTTTCTCGGCCTTTGCGGCTGCGGATGACCGGGGCGACGAAAACCGGCGGCAGCCGGCTTTCGCCAATATCATCATCCAACGGGTGCCCTACGAGCATGATCCCGTCTTTACGCTGATCCTCAATGAGCTGAGTATTGGCCATGGCAACGCGGACATCTTCATAGGCGGCCGCTATATTCCCGGCTACTGGGCGCGCCCTTCCTTGGAAGAGCCCACCGTATTTTCCGACGACCAGGGGCGGGAGGTACAACTGCTCCGGGGTAAAACCTATCTCGCCCATCTCCCCCCGGAGGCCCTATGCTCTTACGAGGCCGGGGAGGGCTCCTGATCCCCCTGGAAGCGCCCGGCCCGTACGCGAGTCCCGTTGGACGTGGAACCGAAAGCCTCTTTCCCCTACTCCATTCAGAGATATAACCTACGAAAACTGGCATGTCCGGCGGTTGCCGGGTATGCCCCAAGGAGATTTACCTATGAAAAAGCTACTTTCCCTGTTATGCCTCTGCCTGCTTCTCAGCTCCAGCCCCGCCGCCGGGGCCGCGCCCAAGGACCAGTATACCCTTCCCACGAAAGGCACCACTGTCTTGCAGAATGCGCCCCTCCGGAACATCACGCCCCAAACCCCGCCGTCCCGCCATGAGCTGATCCCCGGCCAGAGCCCCACC
>JARKQO010000525.1 GCA_029974855.1 Eubacteriales bacterium | reverse complement strand
GCCCTGGACCAGGCCACGGGCAAGCAGGTGATGGCCCTGTTTCGGGAGCTCAACGCCGAGGGCCACACCATCATCATGATCACCCATGACTGGAACATCGCCCAAAATGCCTCCCGGGTGGTGACGATCCTGGACGGAAGGCTCAGCGAGGGGGTGATGGAGAATGCTTAAGGAAAGCCTGCGCATGTCCATCGCCAATATTTTGGGCAACAAGATGCGCTCCTTCCTGACCATTTTGGGCATCATCATCGGGGTCATGGCCATCATCACCTTGATCACGGTGATGCAAAGCGCCCAGAACGAAATGACCAGCCAGTTTGAGAGCCTGGGCACCGGCATGGTCACGGTATCCGCCACGGGAACGCCGCTGAAGGGCGGCCTTTCGGAAACGGACCTGGAGGGCATCCAGGCCCTGGAGAATGTAACCGGACTGTCCCCCAGCCTTTCCACCACCATGAGCGTAGTGCGGGGCGGCGTGATCCAGGAGGATGTGGCCATCGAGGGCAAGGGCTTTGCCCATTTCCGGCGGGAATCCGACTCCATCAAGCGGGGCCGGCCTTTGCTGCCCATCGACCAGGAGCTGAAAAGCCGGGTCTGCGTCATCGACCAAAACCTGGCCGCGGCCCTGTTTTCCGGGGAGGACCCCTTGGAAAAGGAGATTTTGGTGAACGGCGTGCGCTTTGCCATTGTAGGCCTTCTCAATGACGATGGGGACACCAATGTGATGGCCCAATTCAGCGGCGGCGGGGACGACGGCAAGATCATCCTTCCCTACACCACCTACATGCGCCTGCTGGGCCTGCGGGACATCGGCTCTTTGGACGTGTATCTGGCGGACAGCGACAGGACCGGCGATACCGTGGAGGCCCTGGAGGCTGTGCTGGAAAGGGCCTTCAACTACAAGGACAACAGCTACCGGGTTATCAACATGGAAAGCCTGCTGGATGTGATGAACACCATGATGGGCCTGATGACCAGCCTGCTCACCGGCATCGCCAGCATCGCGCTGCTGGTGGGGGGCATCGGCATCATGAACATGATGCTGGTAAGCGTCACCGAGCGCACCAGCGAGATCGGCCTGCGCAAGGCCCTGGGCGCCCGGCCCGGCAGCATCCAGCTTCAGTTTCTGTTTGAAAGCATATTGCTCTCCCTGTTCGGCGGGGCCATCGGGATGATTTTGGGGGTGGGCATCAGCATGCTGCTGGCAAGCCTCATGAACATCGCCTTTGTGCTGTCCCCCTCGGCCATCGCTTTGGGTGTGGGCTTTTCCCTGGCGGTGGGGGTCATCTTCGGCTGGGCCCCGGCCCGCAAGGCCAGCAACCTGAACCCCATCGACGCGCTGCGAAGCAATTAGGATATCAAAGGAGGAATCCCTTATGAAAAAAATCCTGTCCGGGCTCCTGGTCCTCAGCCTTGTACTGGTTTTGGCAGCCCCAGCTTTGGCCCAACCCCTGGAAAGCGGCCTCATCCTCAGCGCCCGGGTCGTGGCCAAGGAGGAATGGGCCTTGAAGGCCCCGGTCACCGGCGAGCTGCTGCCCTTTACCCTCCGGGCCGGGGACCCGGTGCCTGCGGGCGGCCTGCTGCTGTCTGTGCAGCCCAAAAGCGTATACGCCCAGGTAAACGGTACCGTGGCGGCTGTATACGCCCAGGCCGGGGACAGCGCCGACGGGGCCGTGGAGCGCTTTGGCTCGGTGCTGGCCATTGAGCATCAGAACCGCTACGAAATCCAGGCCAGCGTGTATACCGGCTACAACTCCACCGCCAACCG
The DNA here is from genome assembly GCA_029974855.1 of Eubacteriales bacterium. The sequence goes on along the minus strand of JARKQO010000525.1, from coordinate 914 downwards.
CACCCTGTACGTAGGCACCCCGGTGTATTTGCGCTCCGCCAACGAGAAGCATTTTGCCGACGGCCTCATCACCCAGGTCAGCGCCGGCAGCTTCACCGTGGCGGTGATAGGCGGCGATTTGGTCTACACCCAGGATGTGAAGGTGTACCGGGAGCCCGACTATGGGGACCGGTCCAGGCTGGCCCGGGCATCGCTGAGCCTGGTGCCGCCCGCTGTGGTCACCGCCAGCGGCACCCTCCTTTCCATGGCCGTGAAGCCGGGGGACGCGGTGAAGGCCGGGGACCTGCTGTTTACCTATGTGCCCGATGTGCTGGAAGCCGGCCTGAGGGGCAAGCCGGAAGCCACCCTCCTGCGGGCCCCGGAGGACCTGATCATCAACCAGCTCAACGTGACCCAGGGGGCCTCGGTGCAGAAGGACCAGGTGCTCCTCACCGCCTACCCGGCGGGCCGCTACCAGCTCATGGGCCAGGTGGAGGAAGGGGATGTAGGCCGCCTAACCCCCGGGGACACGGTGCAGGTCCGCTTTGAGGAATTGGGCCTGGAGCCCCTTCCCGCCACCGTGGCCTCCGTCTCCCCTCTGGGCTCCCAGGACGACACCAGCAAGTACACCGTGTATTTTGATTTTGACGCCCCGGAGGGGGTGCTGATCGGGATGCACGCTACGGTGGAGAAGTAACGGGGGGCATGGGGTTCTACCCCTTGCATCCCCGCCAAAGGGATACATCCCTTTGGAATCCCGCCTTTGGTATAAATAAAACAAACTCCCCCTTGATCGCGGTTCTTACGATCAAGGGGGAGTTAGGAATTCCGGACTATCTTTGGAAGTCCGCCTTCCGAATAAACCCGTCCATATCCGCAACGGATTGAACAGGAATATGGGGCGTATCTCTGTTATACTTCCAGCGAAAGGAGGA
>JARKQO010000524.1 GCA_029974855.1 Eubacteriales bacterium | reverse complement strand
TCCTCCTTTCGCTGGAAGTATAACAGAGATACGCCCCATATTCCTGTTCAATCCGTTGCGGATATGGACGGGTTTATTCGGAAGGCGGACTTCCAAAGATAGTCCGGAATTCCTAACTCCCCCTTGATCGTAAGAACCGCGCTCAAGGGGGAGTTTGTTTTATTTATACCAACGGCGGGATTCCAAAGGGATGTATCCCTTTGGCGGGGATGCAAGGGGCAGAGCCCCTTGCCCCCTACTTCACCTTCATCAGCACCACGCCCCCCAGCATCAGGGCCACCCCCAGGTAATGCTTCCAGTTCATGGCAAGCTTTTCCTGGCCCAGCCAGCCGAAGCCGTCGATCATGGCGGCCACCAGCAGCTGGGCGATGAGGATGGCGGAGATGGCCACGGTGGCGTCCAGGCCCTTGATGGAGAGCATCACCGTGACGGTGATGATGAGGCCCAAGGCGCCCCCCAGCAGGTAGCCCTTGGGCACGGCGCGGATGGCCCCGAAGTCCCCCTTGCCAAAGAGCAGGACCACCAGCAGGGAAAGGATAAAGGCGGTGCCCTGCACAAAGGCGTTGGCCTCCCACAGGCCCAGCTTGTCCGACAGCCGGGTGTTCATCACCCCTTGCACGCTCATGGCCGCCCCGGCGATGACGCTGAACAAAAACCCAATCATGAAAAACCGCCTTCCCGCGTTGCTACTGGCAGTATGCGCGGGAAGGCGGCACATTATAGCCAGGTTTTTGGCAATAACACATAGAATTCACAAAACTATCATCTGTTCCAAAGATTGGGCGGGTATGATAGCCGTGAAAGAATTTCCAAAGGAACCGGAGGTTGCCCATGAAAAAGGTCTTGAGGACATTGCTGGTATTGGGATTGCTGGGGGCGGCGGGATTTTTCGGCTACCGGTACTACCAGGGGCTCCAGACCCCCGTGGTGGCGGCCGGGGCCACGGCCTACCAGCAGGTGGCGGTGGCCACGGGGGCGCTGAGCAAAAGCGTCACCGGAACGGGGGCGTTGAGCATCGGGGAAACCCGGGAGGTGGCGCTGGAGTACGGGGTTACGGTGGCAGGGACCTTGGCCCGGGTGGGGGATTTGGTGGAGCCGGGCAGCCCGCTGCTGGCCTTGGACCGGGAGGCGCTCCAAACCACCATCGACACCCTCCAGACGGAGCTGGACACGGCGGAAAGCGAGATGGCCTCTTTGTCGGACGGGTATAGCAGCGCCGTCACCGTGAGGGCCCCTTTGGCGGGCCGGGTGAAGGAGATATACGTCCAGGCGGGGCAGCGGCTGGAGAACGTGATGGCGGAAAAGGGCAGCATCGCGCTGCTGTCCTTGGACGGGAAGATGTACGTGGAAATCCCCGCCCCTGAGGGCATGGCCGTGACCAATACGGTGACGGTGAAGGTGGGCCGCACCGCCTTGGACGGGGTGGTGCGGGCCCTGGAGGAGGGCATGGCGCGGGTCACCTTCTCGGACGCCTACGCCCGGGAGGGCCAGGAGGTGGAGGTGCTGTACCAGGACGCGTCTTTGGGCACGGCCCAGGCCCGCATCAGCATGCCCTACTCCCTGACCTCCACGGAAAAGGGCTATGTGTCCGCCGTCTATATGGAGGAGAACCAGAAGAAGTGGCAGGGGAACCGGCTGGTGTATCTGATCAACGTGCCGGTGCCCGACCAGTACACGGCTTTGGAGAACACCCGGGCCAAGCTGACGGCCCAGATCGCCCAGGCCAAAGAGATGCTGGCCAGCGGCAACGTCACCTCCCCCATCGACGGGGTGGTGTCCACCTTGGCGGAGGCTTCCCCGGTGCAGGTGGAGGCCAAGACGGCCCTGGCGTCCCTGTACGTGGGGGACCAGAAGCAGATGGTGGTGACTGTGGATGAGCTGGACATTTTGAACGTTCAGGTGGGCCAGCAGGTCAGCGTGAGCTTTGACGCCCTGGAGGGGGTGGCCTACCAGGGGGAGGTGGCCCATGTGTCCCACATCGGCACGGCCTCCAGCGGGGTCACCACCTACGACGTGACCATCGCTATCCAAGGGGATGAAAAGCTGAAGATCGGCATGAACGGCACGGCGGTGATCTTGGTGCAGCAGGTGCAGGACGCGCTGCTGGTGCCCATGGCGGCGCTGAGCACCTCCCGGGAGGGGCAGTACGTGTGGGTGTATGATCCCACTTTGTCCTCGGATAGCCAGGAGCCCGGCATCAAAACCTTTGTGACCACGGGGATGTCCGACGAGAACTACGCCCAGGTGCTGACGGGCCTGGCGGAGGGGGATGTGGTGCTGCTGACCCGGGAGGCCAGCTCCGGCAGCGACAGCAACCGGTTTATGAACATGGGGGGCAATATGATGTTTGACATGGGCGGCGGGATGGACCTGCCCGCCGGCGGAACCCGCCCCTCAGGCGGCAGCTTCGGCGGCGGAACCCGTCCCGGCGGCAACTAAGGGGGTGGCGGCATGATTGAGATGCGGGACGTGGTGAAGCGCTACGTGCTGGGGGGCGAGGAAATCTACGCCCTGGACCATGTGAGCCTGCGGGTGAACCGGGGGAATACGTGGCCATCATCGGCCCCTCGGGCAGCGGCAAAAGCACGCTGATGAACCTCATCGGCTGTTTGGACGTGCCGGACAGCGGCACCTACCTGCTGGAAGGCAAGCCCATCGGCAAATACAGGCAGAAGCAGCTGGCCCAGGTGCGCAGCCGCCAGATCGGCTTCATCTTCCAGGGCTTCAACCTGCTGGGGAAGCTGACGGCCTTGGAGAATGTGGAGCTGCCCATGATCTACCAGGGCAGGCCCGGGGCGGAGCGCAGGCGCTTGGCCAAGGAGGCTTTGGCCCAGGTGGGGCTTGGGGAGCGGATGAAGCACCTGCCCAACCAGCTTTCCGGGGGCCAGCAGCAGCGGGCCGCCATCGCCCGGGCCATCGCGGCCAACCCTTCCCTGATTTTGGCCGACGAGCCCACCGGCAATTTGGACCGGAAAACCGGCCAGGAGATTTTGGATTTGTTTGACCGGCTGCACCAGGCCGGAAACACCCTGCTGCTGATTACCCACGATCCCAAGGTGGCCCGGCGGGCCCAGCGGATCGTGCGGATCGAGGACGGCAGGCTGTGGGAGGAAGAGGAGGGAACCGGGGATGCTGTTTCAGTCCTTTAAAATGGCGGTGAAGGCCATTGCGGGCAACAAGATGCGCTCCTTTCTCACCATTTTGGGGGTGGTGATCGGGGTGGTGGCCATTGTGGTGCTGGTGGCCATCGGCCAGGGGGCCAACAGCTCCGTGGTGTCCAGCATCGAGGGCATGGGCACCAATCTGATCAACGTGAGCATCCGGGCCCGGCGCACCAACCCCGTCACCATGGATGGCCTGGCCCAGCTGGGGCAAAATGAGCTCATCGCCCAGGTGGCCCCCATTGTGAACGTGTCCGGCACGGTGAAGGCCGGGGTCACCACCTACGACGACGGGTCCATCCAGGGCACCACCCCGGGGTATGAGGAAATCCGCAACTGGAAGGTGGCCTTGGGCCGGTTTTTGAAGCAGCCGGACGTGGACAACCGCAGCTTTGTGGCGGTGATCGGCTGGGAGGCGGCCACGGAGATGTACGGCACCCCCCGGGTGGTGGGGGAAACCTTCTCCCTGAACGGGTACACCATAACGGTGGTGGGGGTGCTGGAGGAAAACGGCACCAGCGCCTCGGGCAGCAACGACAACCAGATTCTGATTCCCTTTACCTTGGCCCAGCGGCTGTTTTCCCAGCGGGGCATCGGCTCCTTCTACGTGTCCGCCGCCTCCTCGGACGCGGTGACCCAGGCCCAGGCCGCCGTGGAGGCCTACCTGGAGAAGGCCTTCGCCAGCTATAACACCGACACCTACGGCACCCAGTACAACGTGTACAACCAGTCGGAGATGCTGAGCACCCTCAGCGAAACCACCGCCACCTTGACCTTGATGCTGGGGGGCATCGCGGGGATCTCTTTGCTGGTGGGGGGCATCGGCATCATGAACATCATGCTGGTCAGCGTCAGCGAGCGGACCCGGGAGATTGGCATCCGCAAGGCCATCGGCGCGGCCCGGGGCAACATCCTGATGCAGTTTCTGATCGAATCCTTGGTGGTGAGCCTGATGGGAGGGGTGCTGGGGCTGGGGATCTCCGTGGCGGCGGTGAAGCTGCTGGGGCCCGTTTTGAACATGACCCTGGCTGTGCCCGCCTCCGTGGCCTGGATGGCCATCGCCTTTTCCGTGTTCATCGGCGTGGTATTCGGCATGTACCCGGCCAACAAGGCCAGCAGGCTCCATCCCATCGAGGCCCTGCGCTACGAAGGCTGACGCCAAAGAAGATCACATAGTTTCACCGGTTTTGGCGCATGCTGTCCCCGTGAAAGGATGGGGATGTCATGCGCTCTTTTCGTACCGATCTGGCCATGGAGTGCATGGGCGGCGGAGGCGCTCCCATGGAGGGCGTGGCGATAGAGACGAAAACCCTGGGGGGTATTAAGCGTACCCGCATCCGGATAGAATCGGACCAAGCGGCGCAGGAGCTTGGGAAAAGCAAGGGCGAGTACATCACCCTGGAATACGGCCAGCTGATGAAGTGCGAAACCCCCAAGCAGCGGGCCATGGCAAAGCTGATCTGCCAGAGCCTGCTGGCGATGCTCCCCCGGGAGGGGGAGGTGCTGGTGGTGGGCCTGGGGAACCGGAACGTCACCGCCGACGCCTTGGGCACCCGGGTGGTGGAGCGGATGCTGGTGACCCGGCATTTGCGCCAGGCCGTCAGCGACGAAACCCGGGACAAGCTGCGGGGGGTCAGCGCCATTGCCCCGGGGGTGCTGGGCCTGACGGGGATTGAAACCGCCGAGCTGTGCAAGGGCCTGGTGGAGCACGTGAAGCCAACCTGCGTCATCGCCATCGACGCCTTGGCGGCCTTTGACTCAAACCGCATCTGCACCACCATCCAGATCACGGACACAGGCATCCAGCCCGGCAGCGGGGTGGGGAACCACCGCCTGGGCCTGACCTGCGAGACCTTGGGGGTGAAGGTCATCGCCGTGGGCGTGCCCATGGTGGTGTACGCCTCCACCATCGCCCGGGACGCCATGGCCCGGCTGATCGAGGAATACCAGATCATGCCCGACAAGCACCGGGAGGCCACGGCGGCCCTTTTGCGCCAGGTGTCCGACGGGCTGATGGGGGACATGGTGGTGACCCCCAGGGAAATTGACGAGATGGTATTAAGCGTGGCGGAGATTTTGGGCAGCGGCCTGAACCAGGCGATTCACCCGGATTTGGACCCGGCGCTGCTGCATACATACATGCACCAATAGCATATACATCATGGGTAACGACCCGCAAGGAGGTACCCGGGATGAACCTGACGCCGCGTAGACTGCGCTGCTTTGTGGCTGTGGCGGCCTGTTTGCTGCTGGGACTTGGCATGGTGATCGGGGGGGCCATCGGCCGCCGGGAGCCGGCCCCGGAGGGGGTGGTGGCGGCCTTTGCCCCTGTGGATTCCCCGGAGGGGGCGCTGGGAACCGGTTCTTTGGAGCCGGATGCTTTGGGGACCGGCTCTTTGGGGACCGGCTCTTTGGGGCTGGCTTCCCCGGAGCCGGCCCCATCCTCTGAAAATTGGTTTGCCTTGGATTTGGTCCCCAGCGGCGGGGTTGATTTTGATACCGGCGCCGGCGCTGGCACCCCGGCCCCCACGGCTTCCGCCCCGGAGGGAACCGTCACCCCGGCCCCTACCCCCACCCAGGAGCCGGGCTTTGCCATCGAGCTGGTGCGGGAGGGGGACCGGCCCGGCCTGACGGCCCAGGGCCCGGCCAAGCGGGTGCTGATCTACCATACCCACACCTACGAGGCCTTTGAGCAGACCGAGAGAAACCCCTACCAGGAAACCCAGCAATGGCGCACCCAGGACCCCAGGCACAACATGGTGCGGGTGGGGGAGGAGCTGGCCTCCTTGCTGCGGGGCATGGGGGTGGAGGTGGTGCACGACGCCACCGCCTTTGAGCCGCCGGATTTGAACACCTCCTACACCCGTTCCCTGGACATGCTGCTCCAGCGCAAGGCCATGGGGGAAGCCTATGACCTGTACGTGGACGTGCACCGGGACGCTCACCTGGCCTCCCAGCCGGGGCCCAACGCCGTTTCCGTGGGGGACAGCACCGTGGCCCGGCTGATGCTGCTGGTGGGCAAGGGGGAGGGCCAGACCACCGAGGGCTTTGAGGAAAAGCCCCAATGGCAGGACAACCTGGCCATCGCCCAGCGGATCACCGACAGCCTCAACAGCCAGCTGCCCGGCCTGGGCAAGGACGTGCGGATCAAATCCGGGCGGTTTAACCAGCACATCGCCGTGGGCTGCCTGCTGGTGGAGGTGGGGAACAACCGCAATACCCTGGAGGAGGCTTTGGCGGCCATGCCGTATCTGGCGGACGCGCTGGTGCAGGAGCTGAACGGAGGGCAGGGGACGGGGCAGTAGGGGGGCCCTTGACTTACCCACCCCCACCAAGTATCATTAAATCAGGGGAACGGCCCGGCCGGGCCAGTCCGGCCCCCAGGGAGGATGCCTATGAAGCCTTATGACGCGGCCCATTTTGACCGGGAGGTTTGCAAGCCCTTCCTTTTGGAGGGCAGCCAGACCGGGGTGTTGCTGATCCACGGGTTCACGGGGAGCGTGGCCCACATGCGGCCCTTGGGGGAGGCCCTGGGGGAACGGGGCTATACGGTGATGGGCGTCAACCTGCCGGGCCACGCCGCCCGGGAGGAGGACATGGCCCAAACCGGCTGGCAGGCCTGGCTCCAGGCCTCCAAGGAGGCCACCTTGGCCCTGAAGGACCGGTGCCGCACCGTGGTGGTGTGCGGGCTGTCCATGGGGGGACTGCTGGCGCTGCTGATCGCGGAGCAGATGCGGGTCCAGGGCTGCGTGCCCATCTCCACCCCCATGGCGGTGAAAAGCCGGCTCATCGCTTTGGCGGGGGTGGCCCACCCCTTTTACCCCCGGGTGGCCTGGGCCTCCCAGGACGCCCGGCACCCGGGCCTGGACACGGCCTACGACTACGGCTATTCCGGCTTTCCCACCCGTAGCGCCGGGGATTTGCGCCGCCTGATCCGCCTGGCCCGGCAAAACCTGTTCGCGGTGAACTGCCCCTTGCTGGTGGTGCAAAGCCAGGGGGACGAAACCATCTGGCAGGGCAGCGCGGATTTCATCCTTCAAAACATCAGCTCCCACAAAAAGCAAAAGCTGTGGCTGAAGGGCGTGCCCCACGTGTGCACCCTCTCCCGGGAGCTGCCCGCCATCGTCAACGCCATGGACGATTTTCTGCGCCAGGCGGAGCGGGAAGCGGAGGAATAGGGGAGCGGGGGAAGCCGACGGGGGGGCATATAGACGAAGCACGAAACCGCTGCCTCTTTCTTCTGATCACGGCAGCGGCTTTTTCGGTATGGTTTCAAGCGTTTAGGCCGCATCCGTGAATTTGTTGTATTGCATCATCTGAGCGAATAAAGCATGCAAAACAGAAAAAATTAGAAATGCAATTCAAT
>JARKQO010000307.1 GCA_029974855.1 Eubacteriales bacterium | reverse complement strand
TACACCGTCACCCCCTTTGACTCCGAGGGCATGAAGCGGGAGCTGGAGCTGATGGCGCTGGAGGCCGGGGCGGAGCTGCTGTACCATACCTCCCTCATTGCCGCACACCGGGAGGGGGAGCGGGTCAGCGGCGTTACGGTTTCCGCCTGCGGCAGCCAGATGGAGCTGGCCGCCCGCTGCTTCATCGAGGCCACCGGGGACGGGGACCTGCTGGCTCTGGGCCAGGTGCCCTTTGCCAAGGGCCGGGAGGCGGACGGCAAGGATCAGCCCATGACCCTGAATGTGCGCCTGGACCATGTGGACGTGGACGCGGTGCGGCAGCTGGTGCGGGAAAATCCCGCTGTGTTCCCGCTGCTGGTAGGGGGCAAGGAGGATTTGCCCCAGAAGGCGGCCCGGCTGTCCATCTCCGGCTTCCGGGAGATCATGCAGCAGGGCATTGCCGATGGGGAGCTGACCTTTGACCGGGACATCGTGCTCTGCTTTGAAACCAACAACCCCGGCGAGGTGATTGCCAACATGACCCGGGTGAATGGGGAAGACCCCGTGGACCCCTGGTCTTTGACCCGGGCGGAGGTGGAGGGCCGCCGCCAGGCCTGGGAGCTGCTGGCCTTCCTGCGCCGCCGGGTGCCGGGCTTTGCCAAGGCGGAGCTGAAATTCACCGGACCCCGCATCGGCGTCCGGTCCTCCAGGAGGCTCCAGGGCAGCTACTGCCTCACCGCCCAGGATGTGCTGTCCGCCGTGAAATTTGCGGACGGGGTGGCGGCCAACGGCTACCCCATTGACGTCCATTCCCCGGACGGGGACCAAACCCACAGCACCCACCTCGCCTGGGGGCAGTACTACACCATTCCCTACCGCTGCCTGTATGCGGAGGATACCGCCAACGTGCTGGCGGCGGGGCGCAACATCTCCGCCACCTTTGAGGCCCATGCCAGCACCCGGGTAAGTCCTTGCTGCGGAGCCCTGGGCCAGGCCGCCGGGGTGGCCGCCGCCATGGCCGCCCGGCAGGACGGGGATGTGCGCCGGGTGGATACCCAGGCCCTGCGGGCTGCGCTGCGGCAGGGCAACCAATGCCTCGACTAAGGACTCTGAGTCACCGCAACCCAACATAAGGAGTGATCCCATGCCCATGCTGGACCTGCCCCTGGAGCAACTGAAGGAATACAAAGGCATCTCCCCCAGGCCCAAGGATTTCGACGCCTACTGGCAAGCCGCCCTGGAGGAGCTGGACGCCACTTCGCCCCGGCTGGAGCGCCGCAAGGCGGACTTTTCCGCCGCCGGGGTGGAGTGCGAGGAGCTGTATTTTACCGGAGTACGGGGGGCCCGGGTCTATGCCAAATACCTGCGGCCCGCCGCCCCCGGGCCCCACCCCTGCCTGCTGGCCTTTC
>JARKQO010000514.1 GCA_029974855.1 Eubacteriales bacterium | reverse complement strand
ACCATCCCGTGGCCGGGGACCCCCTCTACGGGCACAAAAACGGCGTGAAAGCGCCCAGGCTGATGCTCCACGCCGGGTATCTGAGCTTTGACCATCCCCGCACCGGGGAGCGGATGGGCTTTGTGGCCTTGCCGCCCCAGGACTGGGTTTCGGCTGCCCTAAAGCTGGGACTGGGGGAAGGAACCCTGGAGAAGTGGGCCGGGGAAAAGGTGCCAAGGCTTGGAGGGTCCCGGTAGCCACAATCCCTAAAACTCTATCTTCGCCGCTTCCCAGGTCTTTTCATACAGGCTCAGGTCCCCCTCCCGGTTGGCCATGCCCAGCAGAATATCCTCGGGCCGGGTGAACCCTTGTTTCTCCCATCCCTTTTGGAGCCAGCCTTCGTCAAAGCCCAGAGAGTGCAAGGCCTGGCTCACCACCCGACCGTCCAGGATCACCGGCAGCGACGGCTCCGGGGAGGCCGGAGCCTGGCTCATGTCGGCGGGGGTCAAGGGCCGGTTCTCCGCCAAAGGCAGAAAGCTCATTTTGCCGTTTACCTCCAAACTCGCCATTTGCAGCTGGGATAGGTCAAAATAGCCCCCGGCACGGCATTCGGTCAGAAATTCGTTCAGGTCCAGCTTGGCCTTTTTCAGGTTTTGAAAGTAGAAGGTCCCCCGGGAAAACAGCACCAGGGGCTCCCCCAAAATGAAGCGGCGCAGCCGCAAGGAATGGGTATCCGCCATGTTGATGAGCCCGGTGACTCCGCCATAGATGAACAGGGCCACCAGCCCCAGCCACCCTCCCTCGGAGGGATGAACGGCGATTTCCCCCGCGATGGAGCCGATGGAGATTCCCGCGATATAATCAAAGAGGGTCAGCTGGCTCATCTGTCGGTTGCCCAGCCACTTGGTGATGAAGAACAAAGCCACCACGGACAACAAACTGGACAAAACCACTTGCAAAAGCTCCGCCATATACCCATCCCCTCCCTGATGCATACCGAAGGAGTATGCCCCGGGGAGGGGATGGGTATACCGGCGGCTCAGGCCTTGCAAGCGGTCAGCAGTTGCACGTCCTTGGCGCCGCAGGCCCGCAGCGCGTGGGCGCAGGCCAAGGCCGTGGCCCCGGTGGTGCACACGTCGTCCACCAGCAGAACCCGCCTGCCGTACACCGCCGGGATATCCGCCACCTCAAAGG
>JARKQO010000277.1 GCA_029974855.1 Eubacteriales bacterium | reverse complement strand
CGGGGATCAATCCCCAAGGCGTTGCCCTGCTGGATGTGGTTGTCAATCATGGCGCAGAGCAGGTTATTGGCGGTGGTGACGGCGTGGAGGTCCCCGGTGAAATGGAGGTTGATGCTCTCCATGGGCAGCACCTGAGCGTATCCGCCGCCGGTGGCCCCGCCCTTCATGCCGAACACAGGGCCCAAGGAGGGCTCCCGCAGGGCGATCATGGCCTTTTTGCCGATGGCGGCGATGCCGTCCCCCAGGCCCACGGACACGGTGGTCTTGCCCTCTCCCGCAGGGGTGGGGCTCATGGCGGTGACCAGCACCAGCTTGGCCCTGGCGGGCCGGTCCAGGTAGGGGGCCGCGTCTACCTTGGCCACATAGCGGCCATAGGGGGAAATGGTGTCAGCCCCAAAGCCCGCGCTGGCGGCAATCTCCTCGATGGGCTGTAGCGTAGCCTTCCGTGCGATCTCCAGATCCGACGCCATGTGAACCCCTCCTTCTTAGTATGAAAAAAGAACTTTGACTTCCCTTGCTTCCAATCTTCCCCAATGTAATGAGGATTAGTATAGCGCAAAACGAGCCGGGATTCAAGCGCTAGAGATGAAGCGGGGTTGGTGGCCTTGGCCGCTTTCTTTTCTATCCTTCCCCTTGACCGCGCTGCGCGCGGTCAAAAGCGGGTCCAGGGATGAAATCCCTGGCGGAGGTGTCGGAGGCGGAGCCTCTGACCGGTCCCCCCCTCCGTCCCGTTCCCCCGTCCCCAGGGTTGACGCTGTCCAAAAACCCGCTATAATAAATGGGAACGAGGAATTCTGTCGGCCCTTTGGCCGATCCGCGCTTAAGGGAGGAACTATGCCCGCCGTTGAAGCCTACCGCCGCGCTCCCCTGGTAAATCCCGCCTTTGTGCCCCTGGCGGACGCCACCGTCCAGGTGGGGGACCTGCTGGGGACCCTAATCCAGAGGGTGCTCTCCCAGGCGGACATCTCCGCCATGACCCCCCTGGACGCCGTGCTGGCCAGCAAGCTGGGCGGCTATACGGACCTGCCCCCCGCCCCGGACCTGGAGGCGGCGGTGGCCTCTTTGCGCACCGATCCCCGGGGCTTTGTGCTGCTGGCCCGGGCGGTGCTGCTGACCGCCTCCGCCACCCAGGACAAAGGGGCCATGCTGGGCCTGCTGGCGGCCATGCGGGCCTTTTTGGAGGCATTGCCCTCCTTGCCGGAGGAAGCGCTGCTGCCCTTGGGGGCGGACGCCCTGCGCCTGACCCAGGAGCTGTACCGCCGCACAGGGCAGCCCTTTTTGCTGACCCTTTTGGAGCGGCTCCGCTCCCAGCTTCCGGACGTATCCGGTCTGATGCACAGCTTTCCCTTTGTGAAGGCCTTTCAGCCCGAGGCAAATACCGGGGAAAACGCGGCCTACCACCGGCGCATGGAGGCGCTGGCCACCGGCAACCTCACCGCCGACGCCTTGGCCATGACGGCGCTGCTGGCTTTGTACAGCGGCTCCGGCCGGGACGGGGCCGCGGCCAAGGCGGGCATCGCCTCCTTGGCGCGCTATCACGGGGCTCCCACCGGGGCCTTTGCCGCCGATCCCTACCTGGCCGGGCGGGACCCGGCCAGGGCTGTGGACCTGCCGGGCCTGTGCGCCCAGGTGGAAGCCCTGGCGGAGGTGCTGGCCGCCGGGGGGAACCTCTCCTGGGCGGACCGGCTGGAGATGCTGCTGGTGAACGGCCTGGCGGATTTGGTGACGGAGGACGGTGTGCGGGTGCTTCAGCCCGTGAACCGCCTCACCGGGGACGACAGCTGCCAGGCGGCCCCGCCGGAGCCCCAGGACACCGCTTTGCTGCTGCGGGCCCTGTATGCCCTGCGGCGCAGCGTGTGGATGGCCCGGGAGGCGGACGAAATCGCCTTGCTGCTGCCCATGGCCGGGGGCTGCCTGACCCGGGTGGGGGGCGCGCCTTTGCGCCTGACCGCCACCGCCTCGGGCCTGCTGGACAAAAGCGTGGCCATCTCCGTGGAGGCCAAGCAGCCGGTGGCCTTCCAGCTGCTGCTGCGCATTCCCTCCTATGCCGCCCAGGCCACGGTTTCCGTCAACGGGGGTAAGCCCCAGGCTGCCCAGCCCGGCACGCTGCTCCCCCTGCGGCGCACCTTCCGCTCCGGGGATGTGGTAACCTTGCGGCTGCTGAGCGCCCCCAGGTTGGAAACAGGCTACCGGGGCAGCGTATCCGTGCTTTGCGGCCCCACCCTCATGGCCTTGCCCCTGCCGGATGAGCGGGCGGGCTGGCAGTATGCCCTCACAGGGGACAGCCCCTTGACCCCCAGCGAGGAGGAGGGCTCCCTGTGCGTCTTTGCCCATGCCTGCGAAGCCCCGGGCTGGGAAGCCAAAGGCGGCTTTCTCACCCCGCCGCCCCAGAACATCCCCCAGGGGCCCCGGTATGAGCTGACCCTGCTGCCCTTTGCGGGCACCACGGGCCGCATCGGGGCCTTCCCCAGAGCGGTGGGTATCCCATGACCCTCGGGAATCAAAACCGCCCTTCATCCGTTTTATGGAAGGAGCCCCTGGTGGGGCTGGCCCCCATGGCGGGGATTACCGATTGGCCTTTGCGGCTGCTGTGCTACCGGATGGGAGCGGCCTATGCCTGCACCGAGATGGTCAGCGCCATCGGCTATTTGTGCGCCAAGCCCGGCAACGACGCCTACCGCCGCCTCCTGGACACCCACCCGGAGGAGTACAACACCGCCTGCCAGCTGTTTGGCAAAGACCCTGCGGTCATGGGGGAGGCCGCCGCCCGGGTCACGGCCCTGGGCCGCTTTACCTCCTTGGACATCAACATGGGCTGCCCAGCCCGCAAGATCGTCTCCTCCGGGGAGGGCAGCGCCTTGCTGAACAACCCTGCGCTGGCCTACCGGATCATGGAGGCGGTGAAGCGGAACACCCACCTGCCTGTGACCCTGAAAACCCGCCTGGGCTACGACGGGGAGCGCCGGAACGCTCCAGAGCTGATCCAGGCGGCCCAAAGTCTGGGCTTTGCCTGGGTCTGCGTCCACGGCCGCACCCGGGAGCAGCAATACGGCGGCCGAGCGGACTACGCCGCCATCGCGGCTTTGAAGGCCCAGGCCTCCATCCCTCTCATCGCCAACGGCGACGTATTCACCCCCCAGGACGCTCCCCGCATTTTGGCGGAAACCGGCTGCGACGGGCTGATGATCGGCCGGGGGGCCATGGGAAATCCCTGGCTGTTCCGGGGGGCCAAGGAGGCCCTGGCGGGGCTGCCCGTCACCGTCCCCAGCCTGGAGGAGCGGGTGGAAACGGCCCTTTTCCACGCCCAGCTGATGGTGGGCTTCAAGGGGGAGGGCCTGGGGGTGGCGGAAATGCGCAAGCACCTGGGCCACTACATCAGCGGCCTGCGGGGCGCGTCCGCCCTGCGCCGCTCCCTGAACCAGGCCGGGACCCTTGCCCAGCTTACCGAGCTGCTCCAAGGGCTTCTGGCGGCTTCCAAAAAGGAGGAACCTGTATGAAACGCTTTCGTCCCCAGTCCCTGCTGGCCTTGCTGGTATGCCTCTGCCTTTTGTGGGGCATGGGCGGCGCACTGGCGGCCTCGGGGCTGGACGCCAGCCTTTCCCGCTGGCTTTCCCCCGGGGAAGGGCCCCTGCGCTTCTCCGGCACGCTGGAGCTGGGGGCTTTGCTGCCCTTCACCCAGGATCAGCTGCCCATGTTCAACGCCTTGCTGAAGCACGCTTCCTTCCAGGCCTCTTTGGAGGAGGACGGAGACGGCAGCCTCACCAGCCTCCAGCTTCTATGCGGGGATACGGAGCTGTTCACTTTGGCCGAGCGGCAGCAGGGGGACGCCTATTCCTTGGAAACCAACCTGCTTCCGGGCCGTACCCTCACCAGCCGGGGGGGTTCCCCCATGGCGCTGCTTCAGGGCAACCAGGAGGAGGCCTCTTTTGATTTCCTGGGGGCCATCACCCAGACCCAGGCCCGGTACAAGGCCCTCATCGACGCCTGCGAGCCCTTTGCGGAAAAGAAGCGGGCCAACTACAAGATCAAGGACATCGGCACCTCCAAATGGAGCCAGATCGCCCGGCTCACCACGGAGCAAAGCGACGGGATGCTTCCCCTGCTGCGCTCCATGCTCCAAAGCGGCATGGACGAGGCCTACCGGCGGGAGCTGGAGGGCGTCCGCTTTGGCAAGGGCTTCATCGTGGCCCTTTACAAGGCCGGGGAGAACGACAGGGACTTGGCGGTGTACATGAAGGGGGACCTTCTGTATCCCGACGGCTCGGTCCACAAGCTCACCTACCAATGGGCCTTCCTGAACCAGGGCACCGAGCGCAAGGATACCTATAAGTATGACGCCGTCAAAAGCGGCTCTCCGGCCGCCCGCCGCACCGTGGCCGCCAAGGCCACCCAGAAGCTCTTTTCCACGGAAATCAGCCTCGTGGGCAGCAGCGAAACCACCGTGAAACAGGGCAAGGACACCGCCGCCCAGCTCTTCAAGTTCAACCTCTCCGGCAAGGAAGGGGAGGCGGGCCGCAGCCTGGAGGGCTCCTGGTCCTGGGAGGACCGGCAGACCCAGGGGGGAAATACCCTCACCGTCCTCCACAGCTATGCCCCCAAGCTTCTCATGGCCTCCCAGGGGGAGGGTTCCCTTCTCAGCGGAACGGTCCAGGTGGAGCAAAAGCAGGGCAAAACCCTCACCTCCTCCTTAACCCTGACCTTGGGGGGGGAGCTTCCCCAGGCCTTTGCCGACCTGGCTCAGGACAGCGGCCTGTATGCGGTTCAGGAGCCCGCCTCAGACTCCACCTCCTTGCCTGCCAGCAGCATGGACCTGAACACCGACCAGGACCCGGCGCTCCAGGGTGGGAAGGCCGCTGCCGCCACCCCCGATCCTCACCTGGTGGGGGCCCCGCCCATTGGCCTCAATGCCTATCCCGTTCCGGCCCAGAGCACCCAGCTCTCCCTGGATTCCCTCTCCGGCGAGGGCCTGGAGGCGCTTTTGGCGGAGCTGTCCCAAAACCTGGCGGGCAGGCTTTTGAAAGCCTTTGCCCGGCTTCCCGCGGAGGATACCGCGTTGCTCACCGACGGCCTCACCCCGGAGGACGCCGCCGCGTTCCTGGGCCTGGTCGCCGGGCTGTAACCCTATAAAGAGGGAGGGGCTTTAGCCCCGACTAGCAACCGAGCCGCCGGAGGCGGCGAATTGCATACCCGCGACTGGGCGAAGCCCAGGGGCGGGCGACCAAATGGGAGGGGCTTTAGCCCCGACTACCAACCGAGCCGCCGGAGGCGGCGAATTGCGTACCCGCGACTGGGCAAAGCCCAGGGGCGGGCGACCAAAAGGAGGAATCTGTGATGAACCGTAAGCTGCGCTCCCTCCTGGCCCTAGTGCTCCTGGCCTGCCTGGGGCTTGGGACCCTTGCCCCGGGGCTGGCCGCCAGCCTGGATTACTCCGTGGCGGAAAAGCTGGAAAAGCAGCTGGAAGCGGGCAGCGGCTTTACCGGCACCCTCTCCCTGTCCCTTACCGCCGCCCAGGACCGGGAGGCGGAGGCCATCACCACCGCCTCCCCCATCGTGCTGGACCTGGCCTACATCTACGCCCGGGAGGACGTTGCCGCCGGCCTTCCCGCGGAGCGCCGCCTTTCCTTGCTCTATCCTGACACCAGTAACCCCCAGGCGTCCCTGTACCTGTCCTTCAAGGAGGGGGGCGCGTTCCTGAAAAGCAATCTCCTGGGGCCGGACTGGCTGGCCCTTCACAGCCCCGGGGAAGCCCAAACCGGCGCCGCCCCGGCGGTACCGGGGGCCCTGGCCCAGGCGGTGGAAGGGCTGCTGGGCCAGACCGCCGTGCCCTCCTTGCTGTCCTTCCTGGCCTCTTTGGGCTTCCAGGGGCAGTTCTCCGGGGAGGATGCCCTGGCGGAGGCCCTGGTCCCCTTCACCACCAAGATCGACCTGTGGATCGAGGGATACAGGCAAAGCGCCGTGCTGGGCAAGCTGGAGGACGGCACCACCACCATGGAGGTGAAGTACGCCATCACTCCGGCGGCCATCAAGGCCCAACTGAAGCAGATGGTGCTGGACCTGCTTTCGGACCCGGTGCTGCTGCCCCAGCTCCAGGCCTTGCTGCCCCGGGAACAGGCCCGGCGCTTTTTGGAGCCCAAGCTCCAAAGCCATTACTTTGCCGCCATCGACGCCCTTCCCCTGGGGGAGGAAATGACCATCTCCCGCACCGTGAGCTTAAAGGGCGACACCTTGGCCCTCCACCTGCGCCTGCCCTTCTACGACGCCCAGGGGGGAGCCCTGGCCCTGAACTATGACCGCACCGCCGGGGAGGGGGACCTGCCGGACAGCAACGTCCTGTCCCTGGAGAGCCAGGTGCTGTCTTTGCGGCTGGAGTACCAGGTTTACCACAGCCTCACCGGTGTCACCGTGTATCAGGGGACCCTGCGCCGGGAGCCCCGGGGCCTTGTGGGCTTCCAGGTGGGGGAGGCCCAGGACCAGGCACTGGGCAAAACCCTGTCCGCCGCCTTTACCCTGACCCACACCCAGGCCGGGAACCTGGACCGGGAGGGCGTGGAAACCCTCACCCACAGCCTGGAGCTGTCCCTGAGTCCCCTGCTGACGACCCAAAATGAACAGGGGGAGGAAATCTCCCTGACCCAGGCGGAGCTGGCCACCTACTACCAGTTCCCGGCCCTGGAGATCACCGCCAGCGCCGCCTTTGCCAGCAAGCCCGCCAAGAACGCCTCCACCTCCCTGGAGGCGACCCTCAAGGTGTCCTCCGAAGACCTGCCCCAGGTGCTGGAGCTTTCCCTCTCCGGGAAAACCGTGGCCAAATGGCCTTTGGATTCCTTTGACGCCCAGGGCCTCCAGGTCCTGCCCGCCCTGAGCCAGGAGGCGCTGGAAAAGCTTCTCACCCAGGCGGCCGGCCAGGCGGCGCTCCTGTTTCTGCCCCATTTCCGGCTGCCTCAGGCCCAGGTGATGGGCGGCGGACAGGGGATCTCCCCGGTGGAGGCGGCCCTGGCCCCCAAGGTGGATACGGACCCCAAAGCCATCCCCTAAAGGCCTTGGGACTTGTCCCCCATGGGTTCTTTCTGTCCGCTTTACAAAAAAACGGCCCGGGGGTACTTGCTCCCCCGGCCGTTTTTCGTTATACTGAGCCTCGTAATCTGCCCTGCCGCCTGAGAAAGGGGTCCTGTTCTTGGCCAATCCCTGCGATATTTTCGGTGAATCGGTATTCAACGACGCCGCCATGCGGGAGCGGCTTCCCGCGGAAACCTACCTGGCCCTGAAGCGCACCATCGAGCAGGGACGCTCTTTGGACCCCGCCATCGCCGGGGTGGTGGCCGGGGCCATGAAGGACTGGGCCCTGGAGCATGGGGCCACCCATTACACCCACTGGTTCCAGCCCATGACCGGGGTCACCGCCGAGAAGCACGAGTCCTTCGTCTGTCCCCAGGGCGGGGGCGCCATCATGCTGGAGTTCAGCGGCAAGGAGTTAGTCCGGGGCGAGCCGGACGCCAGCTCCTTCCCCTCCGGCGGACTGCGGGCCACCTTCGAGGCCCGGGGCTATACCACCTGGGACCCCACCAGCTACGCCTTCATCAAGGACGGCACCCTGTGTATCCCCACGGCCTTTTGCAGCTACGGCGGCGAGGCCCTGGACCAGAAAACCCCTTTGCTGCGCTCCATGGAGGCCCTGAACCGCCAGGCCCTGCGGGTGCTGAAGCTCTTTGGGAATACCGAGGTGACCCGGGTGGTGCCCACCGTGGGGGCCGAGCAGGAGTATTTTCTGGTGGACAAGGCCACCTACCGCCAGCGCCCGGATTTGATCCATACCGGCCGCACCCTCTTTGGGGCCAAGCCCCCCAAGGGCCAGGAGCTGGACGACCACTATTTCGGCGTCATCAAGCCCAGGGTGCAGCAGTTCATGGACCAGCTGAACCAGGAGCTTTGGAAGCTGGGGGTGCTCTGCAAAACGGAGCACAACGAGGCCGCCCCCTGCCAGCACGAGATGGTGCCGGTCTACTCCACCGTGAACATCGCCGCGGACCACAACCAGCTGGTGATGGACATCATGAAGAAGGTGGCGGACCGCTGCGGCATGGTCTGCCTGCTCCATGAAAAGCCCTTTGGCCGCGTCAACGGCAGCGGCAAGCACAACAACTACGCCCTGTCCACCAACACCGGGGCCAACCTGCTGGACCCCGGGGATACCCCCTGCGAAAACGCCCAATTTCTGCTGTTCCTCTCCGCCGTCATCGAGGCGGTGGACGATTACCAGGATCTGCTGCGCATTGCCGTCTCCAGCCCCGGCAACGACCACCGCCTGGGCGGCTATGAAGCGCCCCCGGCCATCATCAGCATCTTTTTGGGGGACGAGCTGAACCAGATCATCGATTCCATCGTCAGCGAGCGGGCCTACGCCTCTCCCGGCCGCACCCAGATGCGCCTAGGGGTCCACGTGCTGCCCAAGTTCCCCAAGGATTCCACGGACCGCAACCGCACCTCCCCCTTCGCCTTCACCGGCAACAAGTTTGAGTTCCGCAGCCTGGGCAGCTCCGCCAGCATCAGCGGCCCCAACGTGATGCTCAACACCGCCATCGCCGAAAGCCTGAAAAACTACGCCGACGAGCTGGAGACCGCCCCGGACTTCACCGCCGCCCTGAACGCCCTGATCCGCCGGGTCCTCAGCAAGCACATGCGCATCATCTTCAACGGCAACGGCTACGACGAGGCCTGGGTGAAGGAGGCCGCAAGCCGGGGCCTGCTGAACCTGAAAAACACCGTGGAGGCCCTGCCCTACTACCTGCTGGAGAAGAACATCCGGCTCTTTGAGACCCACAAGGTTTTCAGCTCCCAAGAAGTCCACAGCCGCTACGAAATCCACATGGAGAACTACATCAAGGTCATCGACATCGAGGCCCTGTGCATGCTGGACATGGCCCGGCGGATGATCCTCCCCGCAGCCATCGCCTATTCCAAGGACGTGGCCCAGGAAGCCCTCCTGAAAAAGGAGCTGCTCCCCGGCGGCTCAGTGGAGACGGAATCCGCCCTGCTGACGGCCATCAGCTCTCAGATGGAGGCCCTGACCCGGGAGTTGAATGGGCTGGAGAACGCCTTGAAGGAGCAGCCCCAGGAGGGCCCCGTCCTGGACAGGGCCCTGTATACCCGGGACGTGATCTTCGCCTCCATGCAGCGGCTGCGGGAGGCCGGGGACACCCTGGAAACCTTGGTGGGGGCCGAGTACTGGCCCATGCCTACGTATCAGGAGCTGCTGAGCAGCATGTAAGGGGCATGGGGCGCTGCCCCTTGCATCCCCGCCAGGGATATATCCCTGGACCCACCTTTTAATACCCATAGCAGAAACGACCTTCCTGCGGATGAACAGGGAGGCCGTTTTCTTTCATATTCTGCTGGAGGCGTAAGCATGTACGCTCCCTCTGTGAGGGAACTGGCGGCGAAGCCGCCTGAGGGAGAGAACCTCTCTTCTTCCTCTATCTGATTTCCTGCTCCAACGCATCAAAGGCGGGCGTGGAAAAGAACTCCCCCAACGTGATCCCCAGCCCGTCGCACAGCTTCTTGAGGGTCACGATGGAAACGTCCCTGCGGCGGCCATCCAGCATGCTATACACCGTGGAGGCCGTAACCCCCGCCAACGTGGCCAGTTCATTGGGTTTGATGTTCCGCCCCTTGCATATTTCCATCAGCCGGTCCACCACAGCGTCCTTTACAGCCAAGGAAATCACCTCGGGTTTATCGTATCCGGGGACCTGGCTGTTGGTATACGCACTTGCGTAGTATTCCGAAATATGCTACGCTTGTGCGTAGAGAGGTGAACGATGATGGAGCAGAGCAGACAGATCATGGCAGCCACCGCACTGAAACGCATTGCCCTGCGGGAAGGCAAAACCACGGCGGAAATCCGGGAAGAAATCCGCAAGGCCATTCTTATCGGCCTGTGTAATCAAGACCCGCGTGTGAAAGCCTATTGGAAGCGAATCCCCTGCGAGGGAATGGTTCCAACACCGGAAGATGTGATTCTGTTTTTGGCAGATGAGGTGAAAAACAACGGCAAGCCATGAGCCTTCTGCCGCCTATCTCTTTTCCTTTCTCTTTTCGTAATCCTCTTCAATGGCCCTGCACCAACAAGGTGACAGGGGCGCTCCCCGGCGCATTTGGCTGATTGCCTCTCCCATGACCTGGTAATTCAGCTGCGTTCCCACAGGGTCACTGTGAAAGTTGGCGGCCCGGTCCCGGCTGATGCCAAAACGCCCAGCGGTTTCCACCGCGTCGATATTGGCTCCCAGAAACAGGAACTCCCAGTGGTACTTGCTCTTTTGCCGCTGGATCATCCGCTTTACCTCCTTGGCCTCGTACCGGTGGCTGGCGTTTTCCATCCCGTCCGTGGTGATCACAAACACGGTGCGCTCCGGCCTGTCTTCCTCCCGGGCGTATTTGTGAACGTTGCCGATGTGATGAATCGCGTCGCCCATGGCGTCCAGAAGGGCGGTGTTGCCCCTCACGAAGTATTCCTTCCGGGTCATGGGGGCGATGCGCCGCAAGTCAAGCCGGTCATGGATCACCTCACTGACATGGTCAAACAGCACCGTGGAGACGATGGCCTCCCCGTCCTCCTGCTTCTGCTTGCGGATCATGGCATTGAACCCGCCGATGGTGTCCTCCTCCAGGCCTGCCATGGACCCGCTTCGGTCCAGGATGAATACCAGCTCCGTCCTGTTCTGTTTCATTGTCCATTCCTCCTTCAAAATGTAGCCGATGGGTTTTTCCCTTACCGCTACATCATGAGGGATTGGAGGGGAAGAAGGGTCGCATGGCAGGCGACAAATCATTCCAAAAGCGGAACCGCCGGGAGTGCTCAGGTATATGCCCCCAGCAGGCTTTGGTCAAAGGCGAACAGCGCCTCGTTGATCTCAAAAATGTTATAGTTTCCTGCCTCAAGGAAATATTCGACGATGATGTCGAACCTGCTGCTGCGGGAAAGCGCGAACCCCGCCTTCCCCAGCATATCCTTGGCCTCCTCCAGGGGCAGCTCCAGGGCCACGGCGAAGGCCAAAGCGGTGGGCTTGCTGGGCCTGTAATGGATGTCGCTTCGGATTTTCGAGAACAGCTTGCGGTCAATGTTGGCTTTTTTGTAGCACTGGGCGTCCGTCATGCCCTTCTCGTCGATCTTGCGCAGCAGCATCTCCGAAAAGCTCTCATCCATGTGCCTCATCCTCTCCTCCAGCCTGCCCTTGGCGGAGACCGGGGCAGGGGGAGGAATCATCTCCCTGTCGCTTTCCAATAGGGGGGGCATGCTGGCACATACGGGTGAATCGAGCCGCGCAAGGGGCCGGGGTGCTGCGGAAAAAGTGCAAGGGGCGGGCATCTCATGGGCATGGATGTACCGCCGGATATCCGCAAACAGCTTTTTGCCGATGTCAAAGGCCTGT
>JARKQO010000262.1 GCA_029974855.1 Eubacteriales bacterium | reverse complement strand
CAGGTTGGTACGGTGCTCGTACTCCTGGATTTGGGCAAAGAGCCTGTTCAGTTTTTTTTCGCTGCGGCAATGGAGCAGCTCGTAGCAAAAGTTTTCCCGGGCCAGCATACTGGCTACCTGGGCCATGGCGTGAAGGACCCGCTTGCTTTCGTCCCCTTCGCATACGGCAAACAGGATGATCACCTTCACCGGCTTTTTATCCATACTTTCCCAGGGAATGCCGCGTTTCAGCTTCCCCACGGCGATGCAGGACCCGCGCACCGCCCCGGAGCGGCCATGGGGCACGGCAATATGGCTGCCAATGCCGGTTTTGCCCTTTTCCTCCCGCCGCATCACATCAGCCAGAAAATCTTTGGCTGAGGAAACGCTGCCGGACCGCTCCAGCAGCTCCGCCAAGGCGCTCAGGGCGTCATGCTTGTTGACGGCATCCAGGTTCAAATCCACCGCCCGCATATTCAGAAGGCCCACAGCCCACCTCCCGGGTCGCAATGAGGAACCGGTCCATTACAGCATGCCGTTCAGCTTGGCGCTGATGGCTTCCATGGCGGCCTGCTCGTCCACGCCTTCGATGACCACTCTCAGATGGTCCCCCTTGGCCGCGCCCATGCTCATGATGTGGACGATGCTTTTTGCGTCAAAGGTTTTGTTGTCTTTGTGAATCCGCACGCGGCTGGCATAGCGCTGGGCAATCTGGCAGATGTCCATGGCGGGGCGCATGTGGAGGCCCTCGGGTAACGCGATCACAAACTCACTCGCCAGCATGGCCTGTCCTCCCCACCCGCATATTGTAACACAGCATTCTCATTGTACCATAGGCCGGGCATTATTTTCCACCGGCTGAGGGCAGGTCTTTCCGGCCGTAATAAATCCCCGCGTCTCCGCTGGCCCGCCAGTATCCGGCGTCCACCTCCACGGGCAGCAGCGGATGGCTGTCCCCCAGGGCGGCGTCCATCTCCTCCAGGGTGCTGATGCCGCTTACCACGTCGTAGCAGGCGATGCTTCTGGCCGCTGTGATGGAGGCCAGGGCCAGGGCCTTTTCCGGCTTGTGGCCCTGCAAAAAGGCGGCCAGGAAGCCCGCGATGGCGGTATCCCCCGCGCCGGTGGTGGAACGTACCGTGCCGTCAAAGGGAGGCATCCAGATTTCCCGGTTCCGCCAAGGGTTGGGGTCCTCCAGGGAAGCCCGCCCCATATCCTCCACATGGGCCCCGGTGCGCAGGTACAGGCCTTTTTTCCCCAGCTTCAGCAGCACCAGCTTCGCGCCCATGGCCAAAAACGCTTCGGCAATGCGCGGAATTTCGCCCATGCGCAGCTCTTCGATGATGTTCTGTCCGCCGGTTTTGGCCACCATGTTCGCGTACCGCTCCCGCTCCAGCAAAAAGAGCGATTCCTCCACGCTGGGCAGGAAAATATCCACCAGAGGCAGTACCCGGGGTAAAATGGCCTTCCAATCCACCCGACCGGGCAGGCTTTCCAAATCCGGCAAAGCCATGTCCATGGAGCATGCCGCGCCGGCTTGCTTTACCCTTTGGCAAAGGCGGAGCAGCCCCTCCCCGTTGTTTTTGTACAAGCCCTCCATGGTGGTGGGGTAGCCGAAGTGAAACAGATCCGTATCCCGCAGTTGGGTCTCGCTGACGTCGGAATCCGTAAAGCTTTGGGAAGCCCCCCGGCTGAACAGGGAAATTTTGTCCATGCCCACCGGCGTCAGGGAGATGGAGGTGGAGGTTTTGAGATCCGGCACTACGCTGATTTGGCTGTGGGCGCCAAAGCTGGACAGCACCTGCTTGGCAATGGAGCCGGCCAGATCATCGCCTACCTTGGCAATCAGGTTCACCGGCACGCCCAGCTTATGCATCGCAAGGCCTGTGTTGCCCACCTCGCCGCCCAAATAAAAAACCACTTCAGACAGGTCTGTGGCTTTGCCTTGGGCAAATATTTCCTCCAGCTTTTTAGGGGCCTGGGAACGAAGGACAGGCACAATGTCCAACACCAGGGACCCCGCTACGATCGCTTTCTTTCTCATGCCGTCGCCTTCCTTTTACCACCCATGATAAAGTACTCCCATTATAGCGTTGTATACCGGGGGAGTAATGAATGGATTATTGATACATTTCGCCGGAAGGGAGGGAAGAAAGAGGTCAACAGGCATCCATGGCTTCCTGAAGGGCCGCCGCAAGGGCCTGGGGTTTTTTTGCCCTGCGCAGAGCCGCAAGCCCGTCGGAGTTGCCCAGAAGGGCGGAAAAATAACGGTAAAACCGCTTGATGGCAAGCTGCCGGGGGCCGGGCTCTTCCGGGTTCAGGGCCAGCACGAACACGATGTCCGCTTGATGGGTACCGTCCCATAAAAGAGGCTTTTTCAGCACCGCCGCCGCGATGACCGACTGGCGCACAAAGCAGGGCTTGCCGTGGGGGATGGCGATGCCCCCCTTCAGGCAGGAGGAGCCCGCCTCCTCCCGCAGGAGCAGAGAATCGTAATAGCCCTCCAAAACCATGCCCCGGTCCAGCAGACGCCCGCAGAGGGATTGCAGCAACTCCTCCTTGGAGGCCGCCGGGGGATGGACAAAGCAAAGCTCCGGCCAAAACAGGCGCGCCACTCCGGGCTCCTGGCCCCCGTCCCAGCGGCTTTTGCGGATTTCCTCCACCTTTGCCTTGATCAGATTGATATCAAAGGACATCAGAAAGGGGTCCACGCAAACCGTGGGAATGTCCCCCGCCTGCCCGGCCAGGGGAACCGTGGACACCAGCAAATCGAAATCCTTTCGCCGGAATTGCTCCAACTCCCGCATGCGGCCCTGGGCCACCACCCGGCTACCCACCAGCTCCCGCTCGATCCTGCTTTTGAGCAGTTGGGAAAACCCGAT
>JARKQO010000251.1 GCA_029974855.1 Eubacteriales bacterium | reverse complement strand
GGTGGTGCCCATGGCCTCCATGGATTTGATGAGCTTCTCCTATTCCGCCCGGGACGTATTGGCGAGGATATCCACGATCCTGGACGACGGCAAACACGCCTATTGGCGCGGCGCGGCGGAGGAGGTCAAGGGCAAGCTCCGGGCCTTTTTCTGGAACCCCCAGCGGGGCGCGTGCTTTGACCGGGACAAAACGGGCAGGCCCATGAATACTTTGGTGCACAACAACCTGCGGTGCATGTATTGGGGCTCCTTTTCGGCAGATATGGCCCGCCGGTTCGTATCCGGCCATCTGCTGAACCCGGAGGAGTTTTGGACCCCCATGCCCTTGCCCTCCGTGGCAGCCAACGACCCGCTGTTCGCAAACGTTCCCCAAAACGACTGGAGCGGTCAGCCCCAGGGGCTCACCTACCAGCGGGCCATCCGGGCCCTGGAGAATTACGGGTATCAAAAGCTGATCTCAGTGCTGGCCCACAAGCTGTTTCAGGGCATCGGGGAGGACTGCGTATTCACCCAGCAGTTTGATCCCTTCACAGCCAAGCGGTCCGGGGATCAGGACGGCTACGGGCCCACCATGCTGGCGGTGCTGGAGTACATTTCCCGGCTGTACGGGGTCCATCTGGAGGGGGAAGAAATCTGGTGGGGTATTTTGGGCGGCAGGGAGTGCCTGTACACCCAGGTATGGGGCGATGAAACCTATACGCTGCAATGCGACGGCCGCAGCGCCACCGCCTTGGTGAACGGGAAAACCGCCTTTAGGTGGGAAGCGGGCTTCCGGGTGGTGACGGATTATCGGGGAAACATCCTCCGCACCGTGGCCATATAAGGAGTGGTGATGAAATGACGGTTTTGCGCGGCGATATTCAGATGCGGGACCCTTTTGTCTTTGTAGAAAACGGAATGTACTACCTGTACGGCACCACCGACGCCAACTGCTGGAGCGGCAAAGCCGACGGCTTTGACGCTTACACAAGCCGGGACCTGATCCATTTTGAGCCCATGGGCCCCGTATTCGCCCCCTCCGCCGGCTTCTGGGGCACGGAGAATTTCTGGGCCCCTGAGCTGCACAAATTTGGGGACGCCTATTACCTGTTCGCCTCCTTCAAGGCGCCGGGACGGCGGCGGGCCACCTGCGTCCTGAAGGCGGAGAATCCCCTGGGGCCCTTTGCCCCCTGGGGGGAGGAGACGGCAACCCATGAGGATTGGGAGTGCCTGGACGGCACCCTGTATGTGGACCGGGAAGGGCTGCCCTGGATCGTGTTCTGCCACGAATGGGTACAGGAAGGGGGCGGCACGGTGTGCGCAACGCGGCTGAAGGAGGACCTGTCCGGCCCTATGGGAGAAGCCCACACCCTCTTTGACGCCCGGGAGGCTGCCTGGACCAGAAAAATCCGCCATTCCAGCGGCGCCCAAGGCCATGTTACCGACGGTCCCTTTCTGTACAGGCCCCAAACGGGCGGGCTGTGGATGCTGTGGTCCAGCATGGGGGAAGCGGGCTATGCCATCGGCCTTGCGGTAAGCGGCAGCGGCCATGTCCTGGGCCCCTGGCGGCAGCAAGAGAAACCCCTGTTCAGCGGCGACGGCGGCCACGGCATGGTGTTTCGGGGCATGGACGGCGCGCTGCGCCTGGCCATCCACACCCCCAACCGCACGCCTCACGAGCGGCCCGTTTTCCTTCCGGTACAGGAGACGGCGGAGGGCTTCGCGCTTTCCTTGTGAAGGGGCGCGGGAAAAATTTTCTGGAAAAATTTTCGGGAAGGCATTGGCCATACCCCCTTGACAAGGAAAAAGAACACGCCTATAATCAATAACGTTGTTATGCATCATAACGGCGTTACTGACAGAGGAAAGGGGGGATGGGGGTATGGCCCGGGAGGAACAAAAGCAGCGCAGCGAAACGGTGCGGCAGGCCATTTTGGATACGGCGCTGGAAATCGGCATGGAGGAAGGCTTCGAGGCCCTTTCCGTGCGGAAGATCATCAACAGGATGCGCTACTCCACCGGCGTTGTGTACCATCATTTTCAGGACAAGCAGGAGATCATCGACGCCATTGAGGCGGCGGAAATGGAGCGGATGCGCGGGGAAATAGCCGGCCTGCTGGACGATACAAAGGACATCATCGCAAACATGACCACAGTGTTTCACGAGATCATGCTGCTGGCGCTGCGGGAGCCGGAGCGGTATAATCTGATCGTCCTTCACAAATACAGCCGGCAGGCCCCCGGCCGCCCCGGATGGATCGGGTATATCGGGGAGGGGCTGCGGAAGGGAATGCGGGCCGGCCTGATCCGCCCCATGGACGCGGATCAGGGGGCGTTTTGCGTCTGGAGCTCGTTTCTCGGATTCAACCTCATGATCTCACGGTCCGCAGGCCTGGCGGAGGAGGAAGCGGAGGCGCTGTTTCAAACCCAGCTTCAAATGATGATAAGGGGGATACTGCACCATGGATAAGATCGGCATTGTGTACGCAACGATGACAAAGCACTCCCGGAAGCTCGCCGCGGCCATCGGCGAGGCGCTGGACGTCAAGGCTGAAAATGTGAAGAGCGACCCCGCGTTGGGGGATGTGAACCTGCTGTTCATCGTGGGCGGCATTTACGGCGGCGAAAGCCTGCCCGAGCTTTTGCAGTTCGTCAAAGGCCTGGATGGCCGAAGCGTCAAAAAGGCCGCGCTGGTAACCTCCTGCGCCTCCAAAAAGCATGGGCAGAAAAGCGTCCGCGCGCTGCTGGAGGACAAGGGCGTGGCGGTGGTGGACGAGTTCATCTGCCAGGGGAGCTTTCTGGTGATGGGCCTTGGACATCCCAACAAAGCGGAGTTGGAGGAAGCGGTGCGCTTTGCGGTGGGCCTGGCCGGGAAAGCCGGGGAAGCGGCATGAAAAAGTGGTGGAAGGTTCTGTTGCTCATCCTGAGCGTTTTGGTGATTGCCTGCCTTGGCCTGTTTGTATGGATGAGAAGCGCCGCCAAGGAGCAGTTGGCGGTCATGACCTACCAGGACGTGGAGATGGCGCTGGTAGCGGACGGCGCCTATGAGGGGGAAGCGGAGGCCGGGCTGGTGTCCGTGAAAGTATCCGTGCTGGTGAAGGATCATGCCATCCGGGAGATCAGCATCCTGGAGCATCAAAACGGCATGGGAAGCGCGGCGGAGGCCATTGTGGCGGAGATGGTGGAGAAAAACCGGTATGCGGTGGACGCCGTTAGCGGCGCGACCCTTTCCAGCGAGGCCATCAAGAGCGCCGTCAGCAAGGCGCTTTACGCGGGCCAGACAAAGTAGGGGATGGATTGGATTTGGGAAGGAGAACGGATCATGCTTGCCGAGTTGAAAAGACACGTCCACAGGCCGGAGCTCTTTGAGCCCAGCACCTCCAAGTTCTGGGATGACGAGCATATTTCAAAGAGCATGCTTCAGGCCCACCTGGACCCCCTGGGGGACCCCGCCACCAGAAACCATGCCTTCGTGGACCGCTCGGCGGACTGGATCGCCCGGACGCTGCCGCCCCAGCGGTACCCGCGCCTGCTGGACCTGGGCTGCGGCCCCGGCCTGTACGCCCGGCGGTTCCATGAACGGGGGTACCGGGTGACGGGGGTGGACCTGTCCAAACGCTCCATCGACTATGCCATCGATAACGCCCGCCATAGCGGATACCCCATCGAGTACCTGCACCAGAGCTACCTGGACCTTTCCCTCCCCGAGGCTTTCGACTGCGCCGTGCTGATCTACTGCGACTATGGGGTACTGTCCGGGGCCCACAGGAAAAAGCTGCTGGGGAATGTGCACCGGGCCCTGAAACCCGGCGGCCGCCTGCTGCTGGACGTCTGCACCCCATTGCAATACAAGGGGCGGGAGGAATCCACCGGATGGAGCTATTGCGAAAGCGGCTTTTGGAAGGCGGACCCGCACCTGTGCCTGGAATCCTTCTTCAGGTATGATGACAGCCATACGTTTTTGAACCAATACATTGTGATCACAGAGGCCGGGATGGATCGCTACAACATTTGGGACCAGACCTTTGAAGTGGAGGGCCTGAAAAGCGAGTTGGGGGCATGCGGATTTTCTCAAGCGGAGATTTACGGGGATGTGGCTGGGGCAGACTATTTCCCCGAAAGCCGGGTCATCTGCGCCATTGCCCGGAAGGTAAATTGACTGTATCCCCAGATGCGCTGGCAGCCAAAGACTCACCAATGACGGTGGGTCTTTTGCGGTTCCCGCGGAATTGCATTTTTCCCCGGGGGCCCGGATAGGACGAAAACTATACCGAACAACCCTTAATAATTTTTGTTGACAGTATTGTGTGACAAACAGTATAATGACCCGGGAGGTGATTCCGTGCCCGAGGGAGATTTGCTTACAAGCCTGATCACCGAATTGCACCGGGGCACGCTGACCCTTGCGGTGCTGAGCCAGCTGGGCAGCGCAAAATACGGCTACGCCCTTTTACAGGATTTGGAGGCAAAGGGCCTGCCCATGGAGCCCGGCAGCCTGTATCCGCTGCTGAGGCGGCTGGAGGCCCAGGGGGTGCTGGAAAGCCAATGGGACACCAGCGAGGCCCGGCCCCGGAAATACTACATCCTCAGCTCCCGTGGAAAAGAGCTGTATGAAAGGCTTGCGTCGGAATGGAAGCGCCTGAACCATTGCGTCAGCGCTTTGCTGTAAGGAGAGGATTGCATGAAGAACCTGGTGGATCGCTATGTCTACGACGTTGCCCGGCGTCTGCCGGAGGCCGAGCGGGGCGATGTGGAGCGGGAGCTGCGGGCCAATCTCCGGGATATGCTCCCCGAGAACCCGGAGGAAGGGGAGATCGTCCGGGTGCTGGAGAGCATGGGCGAGCCCCGCAAGCTGGCGGAGCAGTACCGGACCAATCCCCGGTACCTGATTTCCCCCGCCATGTTTGAGCAATACATCGCCACGGTCCGCATCATCCTTCCGGTGGCGGTCGTGGTCATGGGGCTGCTGGGGTTGCTCTTCCGGCTGACGGAATCGACCGCCCTGTCCTTCCCGGAGGCGGTGGCCAGCGTGCTTGCGGGAGGGCTCTCCGCAGGGATGACCGCGCTGTTCACCACAACCCTGGGCTTCGCCCTGGCGGATTATTACCAATTCAAGGGCCCGTCCCGAAAATGGTCGCCGCTGGATTTGCCGGAGGTGCCCCCCAAAACGGCGGTGCGCATCCCCCGGGGCGAGACCATCGCCGGCATGGTGTTCACCGTGATGCTGATGGCCTGGGCCTTGGCCGCCCTTGGGAACCCCAGGCTGATCGGATGGTATGGACAGGCGAGGGCGGTGACGCCGCTGTTTACGCCGGAGGGGCTATCGCGCTTTGCCCCTTGGTTCGTGCTGGCTTCGCTGCTGTCCCTGACCGTCTCCTGCGTCAAGCTGATTCTGGGGCGCTGGACTTATGGGCTGGCAGCCCTCAATACCGTATGCGGCCTGTTGAGCGCCGCCGTGTTCATGACGTTCCTGTCCCGGGGCGACACGTTCAATCCCGCCATTGCCGTAAAAATAGGAGAGGTCCTTTCCATACTGCCCGAGCAGGTGCAGTACTATGGGCGGATCAACCTGGTGTTCTGCATGGGGCTCATCGCCCTGGCGGCGGCGGCGGATGTGGGCGTGGGGTGGCATAAGGCCTACAAGAGCCGCCAGACAACATAATGCGCTGTGGAGCCTTGCGACGAGTTGAAGCATATCCTCTCCCCCAACGGGGGAGAGCTCCGTTTTCTTGAAGCCCCGGCTTGCCCATGGTATACTATTCCATAGGATCACGACGTTCCATACCATCACGGTGCGGCTGGCCCACAAACCGGCCCCGCCGGCGCACCGAATCCCGGAGGGTGAGGGTGAGCAAGTACGCCTTGTACGGCAGAACAAAATATCTGGCCACCAAAGGCAGAAGGATCGCCTGGGGGTCCTTTGCCGTGGCTGTGGCAGCGCTTGTTTTGCCGCGGGAGCTTTGGCGCTTTTCTCTTGTGGGAGGGGTACCCCTGGAGAGCCTATCCTTTTTCCAAACGATGCTGTGGTTGATCCTTACCGTGACGGGCGTGTTCATGATATGCCGCTACGCTTCCTCCAGGGAATACCAGTTTTTCCGGTCCCTGCCCCTGCCCCGGGTTTTGCGCTCCTATATCATGGGCTGCCAGCTTCTTCCAGTCCTGGCCCTATCCCTGCTGGGAAGCTGTGTCCTTTGGAGTCCCCGACAGGGCAGCCCCAGCCTCGCTATGGTACAGCAGGTCTTGCTGCTTCTGGCAGGCTGTACGTTTCTCTCCCATGGGCTGCTGGCTATCAGGGCTGTCATAGGCCGCCGTCCTTTTTTGCGCTGGCTGGCGGTTGCCCTGCTTGCCTTGTTCGTCATTTTGTGCGTCAGTATCCTGGATTTGCGCCCCCTGTTTTCCCTCCACGGGGGCCCGTACCCGCTGATCTACCGTCAGCTTTTTACCGTTCGCTGGTATGTGCTTCTCCCCTGCGGGCTATGGCTTTTCTATTACGCTGTCAGAGCTCCGCAATATGAAACGGGGTCCATGCCCCGGCGTGCCATCCGGCGCAAAAGGAGAAGCAAGGTGCGCGGCGGCCTGTATGCCAACCTTTTATACAAGGATTGGCTGGTGGCCTCCAAAAATCCCCTCATCCTGTTCTTCTATGGATTGTCCATCATCCTCACCCTGATCTCCTTGAAGTACCGTTTTGACGGGCCCGTCAATGCCGCCGTAGGATTGCTATACACCTTTATCGCCTCAACCCTCAGCGAGGAAATCCTGAAGGGGGATATGGCGGATCTCTCTTTTCTTCATACATTGCCCATCAAGCAGAGGGACTTTTACAACCGTAAGATACTCAGCGTGGCCACGGTCACATTCATCCCCTCCGAGTTCTTCCTGACCGCCACGGCCTTGGGAGGGGCCTACTCCCTCGGGGGATTCCTGATGATTCTGATTGCGGGCATGGCCTATCACCTTTCCCTTTGCGCCATGCAATGCGCCATCCTCATGAAACACCGCCACTCCCCGGGAAGGGCCCAGGCGCAAATGGCGTTTCTTGTCCTTGGCTCCTTTATCATTCCCATTCTGCCGGCGGTTTATCTGCTGCTGATGTACCCAAAGGCCCGGGCCGCGTTTTGTGGAGGGCGATCCTGATGCTTTGTATCCGGAATGTATCCAAACAGTACGCGCCGGGGGTTGGCTTGCTTAGGGCGGACCTGACGGCGGTCCCCGGAAGCGTCGTGGCCCTGGTTGGTCCCAATGGCTCGGGCAAAACCACCTTGCTGAAGGTGCTGTGCGACGTGCACAGGCCGGATGCGGGGGAATGCCTTTTGGACGGCGTGCCCCTTGCCCTGTGCAAAGGCCGGATGGGCTATCTCCCGGAGAGCCCGTACCTGGTGGACGCTTTGACGGGGTTTCAGTTTCTGGAATTCATCGCCGGCATGAAGGGCGTTGCGGATTTTGGGCCTGCCGGGGAGATGGTGCGGGCGCTGCACGCTCAGGAATACGCGGGTCAAAGGCTGGGGCTGCTTTCCCAGGGGCAGCGCAAGCGCATCGCGTTCATTGCCGCCATGATCGGCAATCCGGCCCTTCTGATTTTGGACGAGCCCACCAACGGCCTGGATACCATGACGCTGTTGCAGATGAAAAGCGTGCTTCGGGACCGTGCGGCGCAGGGCAAGATCACTTTGCTCTCCAGCCATATCCTGGACTTTGTGAAAAACATCGCCACAGAGGTGGTGTTTATCAAAAACGGCCGTACCCTGCCCGGGGAGGCCGATATTGCGGGGATTGAAGAACGGTATATGGAATTGTTCTTGACCTAGAAATCAGGAGCGTCTCACCGCCATATACCCTAGGGAAGGGAAGTGACGCTATGAACGCTGTGATGGATTATCTGATGCTGGCCCCCGCCCAGGCCCAAGGCAGGCTCCTGGCGATCCTTCAAGTCGTGGAAGAGGCCCTTCCCCAGGCGGAGCTGCGCATCCACCATAGCGTTCCGGCCTTTCAGGCGGCGGGCCGGGATCTCCTTCGGGTGGCGGCCTACAAGGATCACTTCGGCCTTTATCCGGACCGGGAAATCCTCCGGGAGCTGAAGGGCAGGTACCCGGGCTGCCGCTATACCAAGGCCTCCCTCCAAATCCCCTACCACCAGCCCTTTCCCTATGACCTGCTGGAGGAGATGGTGGACCGGATACGCGGGATTGAGGGCCCCGGCCCCTGTGAGGCCGGGGCGCGGCGCCCGGCTACCGCTCCTCCTTCTCTGTGAGCCGAATGCGCAGCAGCCGCACATCCCGGGCCATGTTCAGCGGCACCATCACCAGGGTGATCACCAGAAGGCCCGCCACCAAAGCCACCAAAACCAGCGCCACCACAAAAATGGCGGTGCCGGGGAAGTAGCCCAGCAGGAAGGCGGCCTGGCCGCCCCAAAGGCAAACGGCCGCCACGGTGGCCCCAAAAAGCAGCCACGCGAAAATCTTCATGCCTACGATCCAAGGGCTGTGGGGGCTGGTATCCGGATTGGGGGAAGAGGAATCCAGGAGGTAGCTGAGGCGCCGCCGCCGGGCCGGGTCCCAGGGGTTCTGCCTGGGGCTTGGGGGCGGGTTGCCATGGCTCTTGGGGGCGGCCTGGGGCTGGGAGCCCTGGGACGGCGGGGGAGTTACGGCGGTCTGGGGCTTGTGACCCTGGGACGCGGCGGGAGGAGTGACGGGGGCCTGGGGCTTGTGGCCCTGGGAGGGCAGGGCAGCGGCGGCGGCTTGGGGCTGACGGGCCTGGGACGGCGGGGGAGTGACGACGGCCTGGGGCCGGGAGCTTTGGGGCGCGGCGGGGGGAGGGCAGGCAAAGCCCCGCTGCCGGAGCTGCTCCTGGCAGTGGGCGCAGGCGTAGCCTTCCGCCCCGGTGTCCGCCCGGTGGTACAGGCACAGGGAACCGCCTGCGCCGATGGATTGTCTGCAAAAAACGCAAGTGCTCATGGGAATGCCCCCGTCCTTTGTGTTGGCCGCCTTGCCCCAGGGCGGCAGAGGAACCCGTGGCCT
The DNA here is from genome assembly GCA_029974855.1 of Eubacteriales bacterium. The sequence goes on along the minus strand of JARKQO010000251.1, from coordinate 967 downwards.
AGTCCGCCGGTTTGGTGAGCTGCTCATAGGATTCAAAAGGCTCCAGCTTGGCAGGGGCCGAAAGCTCCTGGGCCCGTTGGGGGGAGCATGCCTCCACCCACAGGGCAAAGGCCGCCTCCAGGGACCCGCTGATGGCGCTGGGGCGGGCCCTGTCGTCGGAGGCGGGGAACAGCACCAGGGCCACGTTGTCAAACTGTATGGAGCAGCTGGGCAGCGCCTGGTCCGCCTGATACAGGGGCAAAAGCCGGTCGATGCCCAGGCGCTGCCCCTCCATGGGCAGCGCGAAGGGGATCACCTGCCAGTGGGCGTTGTAGCCCATCAGATAGGCTATCCCCGGCTCCCCGTATTGGGCCGAGATGCTCTGGTACAGGCCCGCCAGCATGTTCAGGGTATAGGGTACGGAGGTCTTGACGTCCCAGGTGAGAAAATGGAACTGGATCAAGGAGGACCCCAGGGGCTCCCCGGAAAAGATCACCTTCACCTCCGCCGGATAGCCCAAAATGGTGGCCGGGTCCCCCTGGAGGGTGTAGACGGCCTGCCCCAGGTATTCGGAGGCCTTGGCAAAGGTCAGGCTCTGGGTTTCCTGGGCCTTTTGGCAGAATTCCTCCGGGGTCAGGCCCCAGGGAAGGTTCCAGATGTTGTGGATGGCCTTGGGCACAAAGGGGACGGTCTCCGCCGCGCCAAGGCAGGGCAGCGTCAGGGCCAAAGCCAAGGTCAATGCCAAAAGGCGCGAACGCATGGACATTCAACTCCCCCTGAAAATCAAGTTCCGGAATGGACCGGGTCAAAAGCGGGGGCCTCTTCCCGGGGGACCGGGCCAGGCCGGGCCTTCCGGGGCAGCCCGGAGAGGACCCAAATCCTGGAAAAAGCTCTGCCTTATTGTACCACAGGGGTGGGGCCGGGAGCAATGGGCGGGCGGTTTCCGGCCCGAATGTCCCGGCCACGCAGAAGCGGCTGCCATGCCCCG
>JARKQO010000200.1 GCA_029974855.1 Eubacteriales bacterium | reverse complement strand
GGTGGGGGAGGTACTGGACGTGATGAAGCAGCTGGCCCGGGAGGGCATGACCATGGTGGTGGTGACCCACGAGATGGGCTTTGCCCGGGAGGTGGGGGACCGGGTGCTGTTCATGGACGAGGGCGTGGTGCTGGAGGAAGGCACCCCCAAGGAGCTCTTTGAAAACCCACAGCACCCCAGAACCCAGGACTTTTTGCGCAAGGTGCTGTAGGCGGCCCGCTTTGTGGCCCCGGCGTTCCCTGAAGGGGCGGCCTCCCCTTCGTTGCGTTATCATCCTTGGTATGCTACAATTTGTAGCATACCAAGGATGATTTTTTGGATGGAGGGGCAGCCGTGGCCGGGAAGGATATGAGGGAAGCCCTGAAAAAAGTCCGGTGCTTTCTGCTGGATTTGGACGGAACCTTTTACCTGGGAAACAAGCTGCTGCCCGGCTCCTTGGCGTTTTTGGACATGCTTGGGGAGACGGGCCGGTCCGCATTGTTTGTGACCAACAACTCCAGCAAATCCGCCCGGGCCTATGAGCAAAAGCTGAGGGGCATGGGGGTACCGGAGCCGTTCCTTCAGGTGCTTACCTCGGGCCAGGCCGCCGGGCGGTATGCCCTGGCGCGTTTTCCCGGGCAGCGGCCCTATGTGCTGGGCAACGACATGCTGCGCCGGGAGCTGGCGGACATGGGGCTGGTGCTGGAGGAGCAGCGCCCGGATTATGTGATCGTGGGCTATGACACCACTTTGGACTACCCCAAGCTCACCAAGCTCTGCGACTTCGTCCGGGCCGGGCTGCCCTACCTGGCCACCCACCCGGATTTCAACTGCCCCACGGAAACGGGCTTTGCCCCGGATATCGGGGCCATCATCGCCTTTGTGAAGGCCAGTACCCAGCGGGAGCCGGACGTGATTTTGGGCAAGCCCTATGGGGGTATCGTCCGGGAAGCCCTGGAGCGCACGGGGCTTCAGCCGGAGCGGCTGGCCATGGCCGGGGACAGGCTGTACACGGACATCGCCACCGGGGTCAACTTCGGCATTACCAGCATTTTGGTGCTCACAGGGGAAACCAAGGCGCAGGATTGCCAACATTCGGCGGTTCAGCCTGATTTTGTGGTGGAGAGATTGGCCTCTTTGATTGAATATTTGTAACAGTTGGACCGTTGTATAGGAGACGCCGCCGGGAGGGCGAATGGAAGCAAGGAAGAAAGTGGAGGGTGAGGCGCCGCATGAAACGAGCTTTGTGTTTGGGAATGGCCCTGTTGCTGCTGGCCCTGGGCTTGGGGGCGGTTTCGCCCGCCAGGGGACAGGAGGACTCCCCCCGGTCGGAAAGCTACCAGCCCTTGCAATACGGCGACCAGGGCGAGGATGTGTCCAGAATTCAGCAGCAGCTGACGGATTTGGGATATTACTCCGGCAAGATCAGCGGCAATTTTCTGGATGGGACCCGGGCCGCCATCAGGCGCTTTCAGAAGGACTACGGCCTGGAGGAAACCGGCATTGCCGACGGCCAGACCGAGGCCCTGCTGATGAGCGCGGAGTACCGGGCCCTGTCCA
>JARKQO010000504.1 GCA_029974855.1 Eubacteriales bacterium | reverse complement strand
CCAAAGGGATACATCCCTTTGGAAACCCGCTATTTGACCGCGTTTTACGCGGTCAAAAGGTGGGTCCAGGGACGAAGTCCCTGGTGGGGTCCAGGGGTGAAACCCCTGGTTATTGCCCCAGCAGCTCCAGCAGCTTGTGGCTGCGGCCCAAAAAGGCCGTAACCTCGTCCTTTTCCAGGGGCCGGGTGCTCATCCGGGCCAGGTCGTAGAGCTGCTGGATCATCAAATCCCGCTTCTCCCCCTCCGGGGCGGAGAGGATGCCCTGTACCACCGGGCTGGCCTCATTAAGCACCAAGGTATACTGCTCCGGCATTTTGAAATCCTGGCCGTAGAGCTTGCTCATCTCGGTGAAGCGGCGGCTCTGCTCCTCCTGGACCAGCAAAGCGGGCAAAGAGGCGTCGGTGAGCTTTTGGAGCTTCAGGACCAAATCCTGCTTGTCCAGGGCGGCCTTGAAGAGCTCGCTGAGCTTCTTTTCCTCCGCCTCCAGGGCCTTGGAATCCCCCTCCTGGGTGAAGCTGCTGGCGTCCGCGTCCACCCGGGCGAAGGTCACGCTGTCCCCGCTGCCGGAGTATTCCAGAAAGCTCACAAAGTTCAAGTCGATCAAGGCGTCCAGCACCACCACGTCAATGCCCTTGGCCTCGTACAGGGCCACGGAGGCGGCCTGCCGGGCGGGGTCGTTGGTGTAGATCACCTTTTTCTCCAGGGCTCCGCCGTTCTTGGCGGCATACTCCGCCAAAGTCAGGGAATCCCCCTTGGTGGTTTTGAACAGCAGCGTGTCCTTCACCTGGTCGTAGAACTTGGGGTCCCGCATGCAGCCGTACTTCACAAAGGGGTGGATGTCGTCCCAGTAGCCTTGGTAGGCCTCCCGCTGGGTGGTAAACAGGCTCACCAGCCGGTCCGCCACCTTGCGGGTGATGTAGGCGGACAGCTTTTTCACATACCCGTCGTTTTGCAAAAAGCTGCGGCTGACGTTCAGGGGCAGATCTGGGCAGTCGATGACGCCCTTCAGCAGCATCAGAAACTCCGGAATGACCTCCTTGATGTTGTCCGCCACAAAGACCTGCCCGCTGAAGAGCTTGATCTCCCCCTCCCGGGTGCCAAAGTCGTTGGTGAGCTTGGGGAAGTACAGGATGCCCTTCAGGTTGAAGGGGTAGTCCACGTTCAGGTGCACATAGAACAGCGGGTCCTCAAAGGCGTGGAACACCCGCTTGTAGAAGGAGTTATACTCCTCGGGGGTGCAGTCCTTGGGGTTTTTCAGCCACAGGGCCGCCAGGTCGTTGATGTGCTCCGGGGCCTTGGGCTCCGCCGCCCCGGTGGCCTGGGCTTCGCCGGCCTCGCCGGAGGGCTCCGCCTCGGCCTTTTCCACCTGGAAGTACACCGGGGTGGCCATGAAGCCGCAGTAGCGCCGCAGCACCTCCCGCACCTTGTACTCCTCCAGGAACTCCTTGTCCTCCGGGTTGATGTGCAAAATGATGTCCGTGCCCCGCTGGGTGCGGGCCCCGTCACTCATCACGAACTTCATGCCGTCCTCGCTGACCCAGCGCACAGGGGCGGCCCCCTCGCTTTCGCTGAGGGTTTCAATGGTCACCTTGTCCGCCACCATGAAGGCGGAATAGAAGCCCAGGCCGAAATGGCCGATGATGCCCCCCTTGTCCTCCCCCTGATAGTTCTTCAAAAACTCCTCCGCCCCGGAGAAGGCCACCTGGTTGATGTACTTCTTCACTTCCTCGGCGGTCATGCCGATGCCGTTGTCGCTGAAGCGGAGCTCCCCGGCCTGTTGGTTCAGGGTCACGGTGACCCGGTAGTCCTCCTCCTCGCCCGGGCGCGCCATTTTTTGCTTCGTAATGGCGTCGCAGCCGTTGGAAACCATCTCCCGGATGAAAATGTCCTTATCGGAATAGAGCCAGCGCTTGATGATGGGCATGATGTTTTGCGCGTGAATGGAAATGCTGCCTTTTTGCATGGTGCTTGGACGCCTCCTAGTTGTCTGATGCTGAAAAGGCCTTTTGAAAAGCCTGACCTTATTATACCAAAGCCCAGGCCCGGAAGCAAGAAAAAATTAGCACTCGTTTAAAACGAGTGCTAACAAGAGGGATGTCGAGAAATCAGACTCCTATGCTATGCCGTCAGGGGACGGCGCGGAACGTTTCCTGAAGAAGCGGCTTCAGCAGGCGAACCTGCTCCTCATCAATGATGGACAGCAGCCCCAGGGCCTCTTCCATCAAGCCTTCATCCAACAGCTGGGTAGCCCGCAGGCGCAGAAATTCATACTCGTCGGTTTTGTCGGTCATGGTCTGTATGTACATTACCTGTAACCCCTTTCTTTTGAAACCTAATACCAAATCTTGTGCTATTTTCTCGACAGGTACAGGATAAACACAAGATAAGGGATATGCAACGAGACATTTTGTCGAAAAAACACGAAGGGGACCTGAACCGTTCGACAAAATATGTAACTGAATGGTGTCACCGGAAGAGGGATTTTGGGGAGGATAGGGATATCCTTTCAGATGGTGGGGAGAGGAAGGGGAAGTTTTCGCCCCCGGGGACCGCGCCGCCCGCCACGGCCATTGCCGGGCTTGCAAACAGACCCCGGCTGTGCTATGATTGTTCCACCCCAAAGGGGGTACGGAAGAGCGCGCCCCTATCGCCGGGGGAAAGAGAGAAGCCCCGTAGGCTGAAAGGGCTTCCATCCGGCTACGGGCGTTCCCCGCTTCCGCTGCATCGGCCAATCCCCGACGGCTTGCCCCCGTTAGCGGGCAGAAAAGTGAAAACGCGAACGCGTTTTAAGTCGGGTGGTACCGCGAAGGCTCCCTTCGTCCCAACGCATGGCCTTTGGCTGTGGTGGGAGCGAGGCGGGTTTTTTTCATAGAGGGGCAAAGGAGAGGGAACGCATGGCGGACCAAGGAAACGAAAAAAAGCAGGGCTTTGTGGAGCACATCACCCCCCGGGACGTGGATTTCTCCCAATGGTATACGGACGTGATTATGAAAACCGAGCTGGTGGACTATGCCCCGGTGCGGGGCTGCATGGTGCTGCGGCCCTATGGGTATGCTATTTGGGAGCGTATCCAGGAGGAGATGGATAAGCGCTTCAAGGCCACGGGCCACCAAAACGTGTATATGCCCATGCTGATTCCCGAAAGCCTGCTGCTGAAGGAAGCGGAGCATGTGGAGGGCTTTGCGCCTGAGGTGGCCTGGGTGACCCAGGGGGGCAACGAGCCTCTCCAGGAGCGGCTGGCCATCCGCCCTACCAGCGAGACCATCTTCTGCGCCATGTACAGCAAATGGGTCAGCTCCTGGCGGGATTTGCCCATGAAGTACAACCAGTGGTGCAGCGTCATGCGCTGGGAAAAGACCACCCGGCCCTTCCTGCGCACCGCCGAGTTCCTGTGGCAGGAGGGGCACACCATCCACGCCACGGCGGAGGAGGCCCAGGAGGAAACCTTGCAAATGCTGGAGGTCTACCGGGAGGTGGCCGAGGAGGAGCTGGCCATGCCGGTGCTGGTGGGCCAAAAGACCGACAAGGAGAAGTTTGCCGGGGCCCAGGCCACCTACAGCATGGAGGCCATGATGCAGGACGGCAAGGCCCTCCAGGCGGGCACCAGCCATAACTTTGGCACCAACTTCGCCGAGGCCTTCGACATCCAGTACCTGAACAAGGAAGGCAAGCTGACCCACGTGCACGAGACCAGCTGGGGCACCAGCACCCGCCTCATCGGGGCCATTATCATGACCCACGGGGATGAGCGGGGCCTGAAGCTGCCGCCCCGCATCGCCCCCATTCAGGTGGTGATCGTGCCGGTGGCGGCCCACAAGGGCGGCGTGATGGAAAAGTGCCGGGAGCTGGAGACCCAGCTGAAGGCGCTGGGCCTGCGGGTGAAGCTGGACGACCGGGACACTTTGTCTCCAGGCTTCAAGTTCAACGACTGGGAGCTGAAGGGCGTGCCGGTGCGGTTGGAGATCGGCCCCCGGGACCTGGAAAAGGGCGAGTGCGTAGTGTTCCGCCGGGACACCTACGAGAAGCAAAGCCTGGCTATCACTGCGTTGGATCAGGCGCTGCCCCGGCTGCTGGAGGATATCCAGCGGAGCCTGTTCGACATCGCCCGGAGGTTCCGGGACCAGCGGATCACGGTGGTGTCGGATATGGAGGAGCTGAAAGAGGCTACCCAGAGCGGCTTTGCCAAGACCATGTGGTGCGGGGACAGGGCCTGCGAGGATCAGATCAAGGCGGAGATGAGCGTAACCAGCCGCAACATGCCCTTTGACCAGGAACCGGTGGGGGAGAAGTGCGTGTGCTGCGGCAGGGCTGCGGACAAGGTGATTTATTTTGCAAAGGCATACTGACCTGAACCATGGAACACAGGGGCGGCGCGGGGTGGTTTCCGCGCGCCGCGGGTATCAGCTGGTATTTTGGGACTGGAACGGCACTTTGCTGGACGACCGGGACTATGCCATGGCCGTGCGCAACCGGGTATTCCCCCGCTTTGGCCTGCCCACAGTGGACAGCGTTCAGGAGTATCACCGCCAGTTCACCTTCCCCGTGCGGCTGTACTATGAGCAGGCCGGGGTGACCCGGGAGAACTTCACCCAGGTGGCGGACGCCTGGATGGCGGAATATGTGCGGGGCTGCGACCAGATTCCCCTCCAGGAGGGGGCCGTCCAGTCCCTGGAGGCTATCGCCAAAGCGGGCATTCCCCAGGTAGTCCTTTCCGCCAGCCAGGTGGACATTTTGGAGGCCCAGCTTTACCAGTACGGCATCCGGGGGTATTTTCAGGAGGTGCTGGGCCTGGGGCATATCTACGCCACCAGCAAGGCGGCCATTGGCAAGGAATACATGGAGCGCGCCTCCCTGTGCCCCCGGGCCTGCGTACTGCTGGGGGACACCCTTCACGACGCCCAGGTGGCGGAGGAAATGGGGGTGGATTGCCTGCTGATCTGCCGGGGGCACCAAAGCCGGGAGCGCCTTTGCCAGGCGGGGGCCCGGGTGTGCGCATCCCTTGAGGACGCCCTGGAGCTGCTGCTGCCGGAGCCCGGCTCCCTTGAATTGGAAGAGAAATGAGAGTACAATAGGGGCATAGGAGGTGGCGCGATGGATCCGCTGCTGTCCATGCTGTCTGAAACCCAGGCCGTGTCCGGAGAGCGGCTTTGCGAAAGGCTGGGGGTGACCCGGGCCGCCATATGGAAGCGGATGGAAAAGCTCCGGGAAGAGGGGTACGAGATCCTCAGCGCCGGAAAGCTGGGCTACCGCCTGGCAGAAAAGCCCGACAGCCTGCTGCCGGGCTATGTGGCGTTGGGGCTGGGCACCCGCTGGGCGGGCCGGGGGGAAATCCTATACCAGCCGCAAATGACCAGCACCAACGCCGTGCTGAAGGCCCGGGCCTATGAGGGCGCACCTAAGGGCAGCCTTGCCCTGTGCCAGGAGCAGACCCAGGGCAAGGGGCGGCTGGGCCGGGGCTGGGACGCGGCCCGGGGGGAGAATTTGCTGCATTCGCTGCTGCTGTGCCCGGCCTTGCCCACGGAGCAGGCCCAGCTGTGCACCTTGGCGGCGGCGGTGGCCATGGCCGGGGCTATAGAGGAGATCACGCCGGGCCTTACCGTGGGCATCAAGTGGCCCAATGATCTGGTGATCGGCGGGCGCAAATGCGCGGGGATCCTCAGCGAGCTCAGCGCGGACATGGACGGCATCCGCTTTCTGGTGATGGGCGTGGGGGTGAACGTGAACCAGAGGCATTTTGCCGGGGAGCTGGCGGACAAGGCCGCCTCCTTGTGGCTGGAGCGGGAAAGGTTGGAAAGGCTCGCCGGGAAGGAGCCGGGGCAGGAGCCGGGGAAGGACGGCCAAGAACAAGGCTCCCCGCCCCTGGATCGCCGGGCCTTGCTCCAGGCCTATTTGCTGCGCATGGAGCAGGCTGTCGAGGTCCTGGAAAAGCGGGGGCTGGCGGGTATTTTGCCGGAGTATGAGCGCCGCTCGGTGACCTTGGGGGCCAAGGTGCGGGTGCTGGGCCCCCGGGAGGAATTTACGGGCACGGCCCAGACCCTGGACGAAACCGGGGCCCTGTGGATCGTGGAGGAAACGGGAGAACGCCGCAGGGTACTCAGCGGCGATGTGTCGGTGAGAGGAGTGATGGGCTATGCGTAAACCCAAGTTTTCTGGAGAGATCACGGAGGTGCACGGCATCCGGGTGGGCCAGGCGGAGGACTCCAAGGCCATGACCGGGGTCACCGTGGTGCTGTGCAGCCGGGAAGGAGCCGTACTGGGGGCGGACGTGCGGGGCGCGGCCCCGGGCACCCGGGAGACGGACCTGGCCCGCCCCGGCAACGCGGTGGAGGTTGCCAACGCCGTGGTGCTGGCCGGGGGCAGCGCCTTTGGCCTGGACGCGGCTGGGGGCGTGATGGCCTTTTTGGAGCAGAACGACGTGGGCTTTGACACCGGGGTCTGCCGGGTGCCCATCGTGCCCGCAGCCGTGCTTTTTGACCTGGCGGTGGGGGACGGGAAGGTACGGCCGGACGCGGCCATGGGCAAACGGGCATGCAAGAACGCCGCCAAGGCTGTGCAGCAGGGCCGCCACGGGGCGGGCACAGGGGCCACCGTGGGCAAGCTGGTGCCCGGCAGCATTCCGGCTCCCGGGGGTCTGGGCACCGCCAGCATCACCTTGTCCTGCGGCGTCACGGTGGGGGCCATCGCGGCGGTGAACGCCTGTGGCGACATTTACGACCCCCATACGGGCAAGCTGCTGGCCTGCGGCCATTTGGCGGACGGCACCCCCGTGGCCTGTGAGAGCCTGCTGTACGGCACGGCCCCCGCCCCGGAGCTGCTGCGCTTTCCCAAGCCCGGCCAGAACACCACCTTGGCGGTGGTGGCCACGGACGCGCTGCTGAGCAAGGCTGAGGCCAACCGGCTGGCCACCTGCGCCCATGACGGCCTGGCCCGGACCATCCGCCCGGTGCATACCCAGATGGACGGGGATACGGTGTTTGCTTTGGCTACGGGCCGGGTGGACGTCCAGGTGAACTTTGTGCAGCTGTGCGCCGCGGCGGCGGAGGTAACGGCCCGGGCGGTGTACAACGCGGTGCAGATGGGCCGGGAGGCATGATGGGCCTGGGGCTGGACCTGTGCGAGATCGCCCGGATGGAAAGGCTGCTCCGGGAGGGGGACGGGTTTTTGCGCCGGTATTTCACCCAGGAGGAACAGGCCTATATCCAGGCCCGGGGCCGGATGGGGGCCCAGAGCATGGCGGCCATGTACGCCGCCAAGGAGGCCTTCCTGAAGGCTTTGGGCACTGGGCTTGGGGGCGGGGTTTCGCTGCTGGAGGTAGGCGTGGTCCACGAGCCCGGGGGCAGGCCCGCTTACCGGCTCACGGGAAGCGCCCTGGAGAAAATGAAGGAATTGGGAGCCCGGCGGGCCTGGCTCAGCCTGACCCATGAGGCGGGCTTTGCCGGGGCTGTGGCCGTGATTGAATAAACAGGCGGAGGGAAGCATGCTGCGAACCATCACCCCCGGGGAGATGAAGAAGCTGGAGCAACACTTCATGGTGGATACCGGCGTCACCGGGGTCCAGCTGATGGAGTTGGCCGCCGCCGCTGTGGCAAGGGCTGTGGAAGGGCAGCTCCGGGAAAGGCCGGGGCGAATTTGGTGCCTGTGCGGTACAGGGAATAATGGTGGCGACGGCATGGCTGCCGTCAGGATTTTGTGCGCCGGGAATCCCGGCCGGGAGGCCACGGCGTGGGTAATGGCGGGGCCTCTATCCTCGGAGGCCAAGGCCCAGAAAGAGCGGCTGGAGAGGGAGGCGCCCGGGGTGTCCTTGGTGATGCTGCCGGAGGATCATGAGGGCGCTTCCTTGCCGTTGCCGTTGCCGCTGCCCTTGCCCCCGCCCCCGGCGGATACCGGTTGTATCATCGACGCGCTGTTTGGTACCGGGCTCAGCCGGGAGGTGACGGGCCAGGCCGCTGGGCTGTGCCGGATTATGGAAGAGGCGTACCAGAAGGGAGTCCCCGTGGTCGCGGTGGACATCCCCTCGGGCTTGCACGGGGAAACCGGGCAAATCATGGGGGCGGCGGTACGGGCCACCGAAACCGTCACCTTCCACAGGCCCAAGCCGGGCCTGTACCTGGGCCAGGGGCCGGACCTGGCGGGCCGGGTCACCGTGGCCCCTTTGGGCATTCCGCCGGAAAGGGATGAGGTAGCGGGCTTTTGGATTTTGGAGGAAGGGGATCTTCCCGCCTTGCTGGGGCCCAGGCCCAAGGTGAGCCACAAGGGCAGCTTTGGCCGGGCGCTGGTGGTAGCGGGAAGCGAGGGTATGGCCGGGGCTGCGGCCATTTGCGCTTTGGCGGCCCTGCGCACCGGGGCGGGGCTGGTGACGGTGGCCTGCCCCCGGGAGATCGTGCCCGTGGTGCAGACCCTTTGCCCCTGCGCCACCTGCCTGCCCTTGCCCACAGGGGACCCGGGGCTGGCGGGCCAGCTGCTGGCCCAGGCGCTGGAAAAGGCCGACGCGGTAGCCATAGGGCCGGGCCTTGGCACGGATGGCTACGCCAAAGAGATGCTGGAAGGGCTGCTCACGTTTTTGCGCCAAACGGACAAGCCCGCCGTGCTGGATGCGGACGGGCTGAACCTGCTGGCGGAAATCGGGGAAATGACTGAAAAGACTGAAATGAGTGAAAACGCCGAGGGAAGGGAACCCCCCCGGCCTTTGCTGGGCCCTCATCAGATTCTTACCCCCCATCCCGGGGAGGCCGCGCGGCTGCTGGGCCTGTCCACAGTCCAAGTGATGGCGGACGCGCCCGGGGCCGCAGCGGCCCTGGAGGCCCGCTTCGGGGCCTCGATGATCCTCAAGGGCGCGGCCAGCGTGCTGCTATCCGGCGGGGAAAAGGGCCTGAACATCTTAGGGACCCCGGCCATGGCCAAGGGAGGCAGCGGGGACGCCCTAACGGGGGTGCTGGTAGCCCTGCTGGCTATGCGGGCCCAGGGCGCGTTTTCCGGCAGCCAGTTTGCGCTGCTCCAGGCGGCAACCGGGCTGCACGGGTTGGCGGGAGTAGCCGCCGCCAGGGACTGGGGCGAACGGGGCATGTTGGCTATGGATTTATGCGGCCAGTTAGGCCGGGTAGGGAGTGTGCGCTAGGATGGAGAGAATGGATCAGATGGAGCGTATCGAGAACGAAGTTAAAAACTTTCTGGACGGGGAAAGGCGGCTGCATACCTTTCCCGCCAAGCGCAAAAAGAAGCTGTGGGCCCTGGCCTATCTGGCGGGAAAATTCGAGCCGGACCGCGTGTATACGGAAAAAGAGGTCAGCGAGCTGCTGACCTGCTGGCATACCTTTGGGGACCCGGCCACCTTGCGCCGGGAGCTGTTCGACCATGGTTTTCTGGGCAGGGATACGGCAGGCCGGGGCTACTGGTTGGAAAAGGAGCAGCCCTCGGCGGAGGAATGGGAGTAGGGGATGGGGACAAGGGGGGGACGCTGGGGACGCTGTCCCCAAACCTCTGCTTAGGGTCTAAGACCCTAAGAACCCATTCCTTATATTTTTTGGCGGCGCGCAGCGCCGCCAATGATGGGTCCAGGGCATAGCCCTGGCGGAGTCCAGAGGCGGAGCCTCTGGGCCCCGTCGTCCCTACCTCGTATAATGGTCCTTCATATACTTGAAAATCTGGGCGGCGATGGGGGCGGCCACGCTGCCGCCGCTGCCGCCGCCCTCCACCAAAACGCAGGCGGCGTAGGGCAGAGCGGGGTTGTCGATGTAGCCTACGAACCAGGCGTGGGTGGCTTCCTGGCCGTCGATGGCCCCTTCGGCGCTGCCGGTTTTGCCGGCGATGGTGAGGCCGTTGACCCCGGCGGCGGTGCCGGTGCCCTTGGCCACCACGTTTTTCATAAACCCGGCGATGGTTTGGGCGGTCTGCTGGGTGCAGACCCGGCCATAGGCCTTCTGGCTGTAGTGGAGGCGCACCACCCCGGCGGGGCTTTGCACCTTGGCCAGCAGCCGGGGCTCCATCATGACGCCGTCGTTGGCGATGGCCGCGGCCACCATGCACATGTGCAGCGGCGTGGCGGCCACCTGGCTCTGGCCCGCGCCGCTCCAGGCCACCTCCAGGGAGTTGCGGTTGGCGGTGGGGTAGGCGCTGTTCTCCACCACGAAATCCCGGAAGAGGAAGTTGTCGTTAAAGCCGAAGCTCTCGGCCATGCGGCGCAGGGCGGTGTCCCCCATCAGCAGGGCGGCCTGGGCAAAGGCGTTGTTGCAGCTGACGGTGAAGGCCCGCTCCAGGGCCAGCTTGCCGTGCTGGGCCATGCCGTAGTCGTGGATCACCCGGTCCAGCACCTGGGTGGCCCCGGTGCATTCGTACAGGTGCCCGGTGGCGTCGGCCATGTTTTCCAAGGCCGCGGCCGCGGTGATGATCTTGAAGGTGGAGCCCGGGGGCAAGGTGCTTTGCAAGGCCCGGTTCCAGAAGGGATGCTGGGGGTTTGAGCGGTCCCGGTCGGTGATGCCGGAAGGGTCGAAAACCGGCAGGCTCACCATGGCCAGCACCTCGCCGGTTTTGTAGTTCATCACCAAGGCCGCGCCGCTCTTGCCTTTGGTGGCGCTGCCGGTGGAAAAGATGTTGACGATCTCGGTGGAAAGGGCGCTGTCCACGGTGAGGGTCACGTCGTCCCCCCGGCGGGTTTCGCCCCGGAGCAGCGCGTTGACCCGCTCGCTGAGGGAGGTTTCAAAGCCCAGCAAATAGGAGGCCTGGAAGGAGTCCACGCCGTTGGCGATATTGCCCTGCTCGTCCCCGATAAGGTGGACGACGGCGCTGCGGCTTTTGATATTGCTTTGGTAGACCCGGTTTCCCGCGTCGTTGGTGGTGGCCAGCACCACGCCCTTGCGGTCCAGAATGTCCCCCTTGATGACGGTTTGCTTGGCGGACTGGTAGCGGGTGTTTTTGGCGCTGGAAAACCACCGGCTGCCATAGGTGGACACCGAATAGAAGCCGTATACCCCCGCCACGCCCAAGAGGCCGATGATGACCAAGGTCAGCAGGCGAAAGCGCATGCGCTGTTGCTTGATAGGAATCCCTCCTCTGGCAAAAGTGGGGGGTCAGGCCTCGGGCAGCAGGTCCTCCTCCTGGCGGGAATGGCTGATTTCGTAGTCATAGGCCAAATCGTCCTGGTTGATGCTGGCCACTCCCTGGAGCAGGCCGATGAGCCCCATGCAGCTGACCATGGAGGTGCCGCCGTAGCTGACAAAGGGCATAGTGACACCGGTTAAGGGGATCAGCTTCAGGACGCCGCCGATGATCACGAAGGTCTGGATGCCCAGCATCACGGTGCAGCCCATGGCCAGCAAGGAATGAAAGCTGCTGCGGGCGGAGGTGGCGATGGAGGTGCCCCGCAGGATCAGAATCACGTACATCACCAGCACCAAAATGCCAAAGATAATGCCGAACTGCTCGCAGATGACGGCAAAGATGCAGTCCGTAAAGTACACGGGGATCACCCTGGGAGCACCCAGGCCCAGGCCAACCCCGAGGAGCCCCCCGGAGGCGATGGCCATGAGCATCTGCACGATCTGGTACCCGGAGGTTTCGTAGTAGATCCAGGGGTTGCGCCAGATGGCCACGCGCTTTTTCACGTGGGCGAACATCACATAGCCCAGATAAGCGCCCCCGCCGCCGCCCAGAACGCCCAAGGCGGTGAGGGTGAAATTCCCCGTGGAGGCATAGAACATAAACAGCGTGGTGGCGTAGTAGATGAGGGCGGTGCCCAGGTCCCTTTGGAGCATCAGCACCCCCAGGGAGAAGCCCGCGAACAGGAACCAGGGCACAAAGCGCCGCTCGCTGAGGTAGTAGCTGAGGATCAGCAGCAGGGCGATCTTCACCACCTCGCTGGGCTGCATGCTGGTGCCGCCGATGTTGATCCAGTTGGTGGCACCGTTTTGCTCCGTGCCAATGACCAAAGGCAGGGCCAGCAGAACCGCCGCGCCCCCCATGATCAGGATCATCATGAACTTCCAGCGGTGCACATAGCGCACCAGAAGGATGCAAAACAGCATGGCCCCGATGCCGATGCCGTAGTAGACGGCCTGCTGCAGCCCCCGGGTGGTGTCCGTGCCCTGGTCTGTGGAATAAAGGATCAGCACCCCCAAGGCGCACAGGAAGTTGGCGATGGCCAGCAGCAGCTTGTCCGCGGGGAAAAAGCGGGGCAGCCACAGGATGGCGATGTATAAAAGCGCCGGCACCAGCACGGCCAATGCCAGGCCCTGCCAGTGAATCTGCTCCTTGAGGGAGATCAGCAAAAAGGCGCTGAAGAAAAACAGCATGATCACGGAGACCAGCCTGCGGTCCGGATGGCGTTTTCCCGTGGATTTTGGGGCGGGGGAGCGCCTGGCCTTGCTCATGGCTTCTTCCTCCCTCCCAGGTACCGGTCCCAGAGCAGCTTCTTGGCCCGCTCCGCCTCGTCCGGTTCCACGTAGAGGCTTTTGGGCGGGGCCGCCGCATCGGTGAGGTCCTCGTCCAGAGGGTCCGCCTCCACCAGCTCGGGGTAGGTATACCCTTGGTTTTCAAAGACTACGTCCGACTGGGGATAGGGGGCATAGGGCCAGGGGTCCTGCCTAGGCTCCTCCTCTTCCTCCAGAACAGGGGGATAGAACACCTGCCGGGGGTCCGGCTGCTGGGCCCGGTCCTGATCCCGCTCCCCATGAAAGCGCTCCCGGGAGTTTTCCTCCAGGTACCGGACGATCTCCTTCGTGGCATCCTCGTCCTCAAAGGACCGGTCCTCCAAGGATTCCTCTTCCAGGGGGGCGTCGTCAGGGGATTGGCCTTCCAAGGCTTCGTCCTCCAAAGCATCGTCCTCAAAACCCTGGTTTGCATAGGCCCCATAGGGACGGCCGGAGGATACCGCCTGCACCGCCTGGGCGGCGGCTTGAGCCGCCATGGCCTGGGCGGCCATGGCCCAGTATTGCTGCTGCTGGACCTGCCAAAAGGCCAGCTGGTCCGGGGTCATGGCGGCCACGGGCTGGGGGGGAGCGGCCTGGGGGGCGGCTTCCTCTGTCTCGTCCTCAAAATCCGGGGCCTCCAAAGGCGCGGCGTGGGCGGTGGTTTCAAAGCCCGCGAACATCCTCAGGCGCAGTACCCCTTCCCCCAGCACCAGCCGGGAGCCATGGAGCATCAGCAGCCCCTGCCTGCGGTGCTCGCAGGCCAGGCCGTCTACCTGGATTTTGTTACTGCCCAAGGGACGGACCCGAAGGCCCACCCCGTCCTCATAGCGGAACCACAGGTGGGTTCTGGCCACCCCGGGCAGGGATACGCACAGATCGCAGCCCCGGGAGGAGCCCAGGGTGCCTTCCCGGGGTACGGGCAGCACGGTGCCTGGGAGCAGGCTTTCCTGACCGGTTTGCACCACCAGCTCCCCGATAAAGCCCGCGTCGGGCAGGAGGCGCAGCCGCTTTTTGCGCTGCTTCCGGTCCCGGGCCAGCCAGCGGTAGCTGCGCCACACGATGACCCCCATCAAAAACAGGAACCAATAGCGCGCGCCTTGGGAAACCACCTCATAGATTTCCGGGCTCACGGGCATGCCTCCTTTCGTAAAAATGGGGTCCGGGCCGGGGCCTTCCCTTATCATGACGCAGGGGCCCGGGAAAATCATGCATGGGCGGGCGGCTTACTCCTCCTCCTGGGCCTTGGCCTCCTCCAAAAATTTTTCCAGCTTGCGCTTCACACGCTGGAGAGCGTTGTCAATGGACTTCACGTGCCGCCCTAGCTTGTCCGCGATCTCCTGGTAGCTTTTGCCATCCAGGTAGGCGTTCAGCACGTCCTGCTCCAGGCCGGAGAGCACCTGGTCCACCCGGTCCCGGATGGATACCAGATCCTCCCGGCCGATGATCAGCTCCTCCGGGTTTTGGGCCCGGCCCTCCACGATCACGTCCATGAGGGTGCGGTCGCTTTCCTCGTCGTAGATGGGCTTGTTCAGGGACACGTAGCTGTTCAGGGGCACATGCTTTTGCCGGGTGGCGGTTTTGATGGCGGTGATGATCTGCCGGGTGATGCACAGCTCCGCAAAGGCGCGGAAGCTGCTGAGCCGCTCCGGCTGGTAGTCCCGGATGGCCTTGAACAAGCCGATCATGCCCTCCTGCACGATGTCCTCGTGATCCGCGCCGATGAGAAAATAGCTGCGGGCCTTGGACCGGACGAAGTTTTTATGCTTGCTCAGCAAATACTCCAGGGCCGCGCTGTCGCCCCCCTGGGCCAAAGCCACCATCTGCTCGTCGGTTTGGTCCGCGTATTGCTTGTGGAGGGCGCTTTCCCAGGAGGAGCTGGCCTTGGCGGCCTGGGAGCCCGCCTCGGCCCCGTCCTCCGGCAGCTCCTCCAAGCCCTCCTCCATCTCCTCCTCCGGGGGGGGGGAGAGGAGGGCATCCTCCCGGTCCAGGGCCTCGGGCAGGCGGGCCTCAGGCTCCAGGGGGGAAGGGAAACCGTTTTGGATCGTCATGGGTCCACTCCTGCTTTCGTTATTTTTGCCTGCGCAGATGCTCCAACTGGGCGTGAACCTCCTGGGAGAGGGCGGCGCGAAGGTTGCTTCCCTCCGGTACCGGGGCGGCGCGGTACCGGGCCTGGCCCTGGCTGCGCTCGCTGTGCAGCTCCTCCAGGAGCTCCCGGGCGCTGAGCCGGGTAGCCCCCCGGCCCAGGATCAAAGT
>JARKQO010000155.1 GCA_029974855.1 Eubacteriales bacterium | reverse complement strand
GCCCCGGGGCGCGGGCAGGTCGATCTCACCGCTGCCCTGAAAGACGTTGACAAAATCGCAGATTCCGCTCATTCCCAGACCCGCGTCCGGCCCACGAAGAACAGGGAGATGCAGCCGGGGCCCGTGTGGGTGCCGATGACGGGGCCCAGGGGCAGGATGCGCACGGCCTTGACCCCGGCGCGCTGCCTGACCTCCTGCTCCAGCCACTGGGCGTCCTCCGGACAGTCGGAGTGGTTGATGAAAACCTCCTGCGCCGCGGGCTCCACCGCCAGGGACAGCATGCGGTCCACCAGCATTTGCAGGGCGGCCTTGCGCCCCCGCACCTTGCTGCCCACGCAGAGCTTGCCCTCCACGCTCTCGTACATCACCGGCTTGATGCCCAGCATGGTGCCCGCCAGCGCCGCGGTCTTGGATACCCGACCCCCCCGGTGCAGGTGGTTCAAGTCATTGACCGTAAAAAGGTGGACATAATACTTCTTGTTTTCCTCCAGCCAGTCCCGCAGGGCGTCGATGTCCAGCCCCGCGCGCTTTTTCGCCGACATGTCGCAGGCGAAGCGCCCCTCGCCGCCGCAGGCGCAGGTGGAGTCCACCACGTAGATCTTCGCGTCGGGAAATTCCCCCCGCAGGGTCTCCGCCGCCATGCAGGCCGACTGGTACGAGCCGCTGAGGGCCGAGGCGAAGGCCAGGTACAGCACGTCCCTGCCCTGCTCCAGATGGGGCCGGAAGGCGTCCTCCACCTGCTGGACGTTGATCTGCATGGTGCTGGGCATCAGGCCCCGGCGCATGATGTCGTAAAAAGGCTTCCCCACCAGCGTCTCCCCGTCGTCGGGGTAGACCTTCCCGTCCAGTTGGAAATGCAGCATCAGGCGGCTGAGCCCCGCCTCCCGGTACATCGCCGGGGTCAGGTCGCAGGTGGAATCCGTAAAGAGCACATAGTCCCGCATAAAACTACCTCCTCGCGCGCTGCGGATCAAAAAATCTGGTACAAGTATACCCTAGCATTTTGGGGTGTGCAAGGCTTTTTCTGTA
>JARKQO010000136.1 GCA_029974855.1 Eubacteriales bacterium | reverse complement strand
CCAGGCTTGGGGAGACGGCGCTGAGAAAATCCGACTGGAAGGGCTCCACCCCGTGGTGGGGGGATTTGAGGATGTCCGAGGCCAGAGAAAAGCCCTGGGTGTTGAAGAAATGATGCTGGGCCACCCCGGTGATGTCGGCGGTGAGCAGCAAGGTGCGCAGGCCGTATTCCACATGGATCACCAAGGACCGGGCGTTCACGTCCTGGGTGGAGTCCTCCCAGCGCCAAATTCGCAGCAAAGCGCTGCCCTGGGTGAGGGAATCCTCCCCCGGGATAGGGGTGGCGCCCCGGTCCGGGCCCTGGCCGCCCAGCTCTAGCAGATCGCCGGAACGGAGCTGGGCATAGGGAATGGACCGGGCTTTCAGCTGGGCCAGGAAATCCCCAAAGAGGGAGTTGGAGGATTCCGGGGCCAGGGGCCCGTAGGCCACGAGGGCCTTGCCGCCCTGGCGCAGCAAGGCGGTGGGGCCAGAGATATGGTCCACATGGGGGTGGGTGAACAGGAGGCTGCCCACCTCCAGGGAGCCCTGCTCCTCCAGAAGAAAGCGGTGAAGCCGGGGGAAGGATTCCGGATACCCCCCGTCGATCAGCAAGGTTTGAGAGCCCAGCCGCAGGAGGATGGCATCGCCCTGGTCCACGTTCAGAAAAAAGACCTCCAGGAGCTCCTCCCCTTCTGCAAAGGGGCTGGGGCCGCCGATTTGGAGGAAGGCCGGGGTTTGGGCCCCGGTGTCCGGGATGATGGAGACTATCACCGCGGCGGGGGCCACCACCACCGCAGTTGGGGCGGCGGAGGCCCCGGCGGCGGAGCTGGGCAACCAGCAAAAGCAGAAGAAGCATAGCGCCATCCCCAGGGATAGGGCCGATGGCCGGGAGATGGTATGGGAATGAAACGGGAAAGGACGCATGAGGAACCTCCTTGTCCACAGGAGTGCTAACCTTCCAACAAAAGAAAAGCGGCCGGGTTTTCGCCCGGCCCCTTGGCTGTCCTATAGCTGATGCTTTACCCGGTCCCGCTCCTCTGCCTTTTTGGCGTTGTTGAAGCGGTCCACCGTGCCGGAGAGGTAGCCCGTGACCCGGCGGATGCGCTCAAAGGCGTGGTCCTGCTCCTTGCGGCCGCACTTGGGGCACACGTCCCCGATGATGCCGTTGTAGCCGCACACAGGGTCCCGGTCCAGGGGATGGTTGATGGAGCCGTAGCCGATGCCCTGGTCGTGCATGTAGCGCACCACCTTCTCAAAGGCGTCCAGGTTCTTGGTGGGGTCGCCGTCCATCTCGATGTAGGAGATATGGCCCGCGTTGGTGAGCTCGTGGTAGGGGGCCTCGATGGCGATCTTCTCAAAAGCGCCGATGGGGAAATACACGGGCACATGGAAGGAGTTGGTGTAGTAGGCCCGGTCCGTGACCCCTTCGATCTGGCCGTAGCGGGCCCGGTCCATCTTCACAAAGCGCCCGGAAAGGCCCTCGGCGGGGGTGGCCAGCAAGGTGTAGTTCAGCTTTTTCCGCTGGCTTAGCTCATCGCAGTACTTGCGCATGAAGCCGATGATCTCCAGGCCCAGGTTCTGGCTGGCGGGGTCCTGGCCGTGGTGGGCGCCCTTGAGGGCCACCAGGGCTTCCGCCAGGCCGATGAAACCGATGGAGAGGGTGCCGTGCTTGAGCACCTCCCGGAGGCTGTCGTTCCAATCCAGCTTTTCGCTGTCCTGCCATACGCCCTCCCCCATGAGGAAGGGGAAGTTGCGGACCTTCTTGTTGGAGATGATCTCCAGCCGCTCGTTCAGCTGCTCCACGGTCAAATCCAGCATGCGCTCCAATTCCTCAAAGAACCATTGCAAATCCCCCTTGGCCTTGATGGCGATCCGGGGCAGGTTGATGGAGGTGAAGGACAGGTTGCCCCGGCGGGGGCACACCTCCCGGGTGGGGTCGTACACATTGCCGATGACCCGGGTGCGGCAGCCCATGTAGGCGATTTCCGTTTCCGGATGCCCTTCCTTGTAGTACTTCTTGTTAAAGGGCGCGTCCACAAAGCTGAAATTGGGGAACAGGCGCTTGGCGCTGGTGCGGATGGCCAGGCGGTACAGATCGTAGTTGGGGTCCCCGGGGTTGAAGCTGATGCCTTCCTTCACCCGGAAAATCTGGATGGGGAAGATGGGGGTTTCCCCGTTGCCCAGGCCCGCCTCGGTGGCCAGCAGCACGTTGCGCATCACCATGCGGCCCTCTGGGGAGGTATCCATGCCGTAGTTGATGCTGCTGAAGGGCACCTGGGCCCCGGCCCGGCTGTTCATGGTGTTCAGGTTATGGATCAGGGCCTCCATGGCCTGGAAGGTGGCTTTTTCGGTTTCCTTTTCCGCCTGCTCCCGCACAAAATCCATCAGCCGGGTCAGGATGTCAGGCCCGGCCTTGGGCAGCAGGGCCTCCAGCTGCCTGCGCAGGGCTTTGTCGTACTCCCCGTCCGGAGCCAAAGTGGGGCCCTTCCCCAGCTGCTTATCCAGATTGGCCAAAATGCACATGGCGGCTTCCGGGGCGTCCTCCAGGTTGCCCAGGAGCTCCAGGGCCCGGGCCAAGTTGTCCCGGTAGCGCTTGCGGAAGGTTTTGCGCACCCCGGGGGCCATGCCGTAGTCGAAGTTCACCACGCTCTGGCCGCCGTGCTGGTCGTTCTGGTTGGCCTGGATGGCGATGCAGGCCAAGGCGGAGTAGCTGTAAATATCGTTGGGCTCCCGCAGCACCCCATGGCCGGTGGAAAACCCGCCATGGAAAAGGTCCAGCAGGTCGATCTGGCAGCAGGTGGTGGTGAGGGTGTAAAAATCCAGGTCGTGGATGTGAAAATCGCCCTCGTTATGGGCCCGGGCATGGCGGGGATTCAGCACATACATCTCATAGAACTGCTTGGCGCCCTCGCTGCCGAATTTCAGCATGCTGCCCATGGCGGTGTCGCCGTTGATGTTGGCGTTCTCCCGCTTGATGTCGCTGTCGCTGGCGTCCTTGTAGGCGATGTCCTCAAAAACCCGCATCAGCCGGGTGTTCATCTCCCGGACCCGGCTGCGCTCCGCCCGGTAGAGGATGTACGCCTTGGCGGAACGCACAAAGCCCTTCTCAATCAGCACCCGCTCCACGGTGTCCTGAATCTGCTCCAC
Organism: Eubacteriales bacterium; assembly: GCA_029974855.1. Next base: position 5,760 of record JARKQO010000136.1, on the reverse strand, counting down.
CGTAGGAATGGCGGGAATGCTCTCGTCGCTTTCCACCCCGGCCACCACCAGGGCCGCCAGCTCCCGGGCGGTTTCGGCGCTTTGCTGGCTGCCGCTGGCCATGAAGCTCTTTTCAATGGCCTGCTCAATCTTAATGGGGTCGAAGGGAACAATGCGCCCATCGCGCTTTTTGATGGAAGTAATCATGGCGTTGTCTCCTTTGAGATGCGCTGATCCCCTACAGAGGGCTTGGGACCTCAGGGGGAGGGCAAAAGGGCGATACAAAACCCGCGGGCGATCTCCCATCGTCCGCAAGGCGAAACACTGGGATTGATTTTTCCTGGAAGCAGGATCATTATATTGTGTTGCCCTCCGAATGTCAATACAACATATAGATGCGATCGGCGCAAGATATGGGGGTCGAAACCTCGAAATATGACGAATTTAAGACGTTTTTGCCCCTTTCCTGACAAATTGTTCACAAGAACAATTTTTTTTCGCGGCATTTTTTGCGCCCATTTTGTACAAAACTTGGCGATAATGGCAAGATATCCGGAAAATTACGCCATGGGCGCAGGGATTTGGCATTGGCTTGGAAAAGGGGATGAATAAAGGGTTTGGGAGAAATGTTGCGGAAATATTGCGAAATATGGGCACAGGGAGGATCGCATGGGGAAGGGCAAGGCCATGAATACGGCGGGGGCCCGTAAGGTCAAGCGTCTGTGTGCGCGGCATCCACAAACCTTGTGCCACAACGGAAGCATAAGTTCCGGTTGCTGCGCTGCTCCATCTGGCAGACTGGGCAGCGAATAATCAGCTGAGAACGGTCCACAGCCACAAACTCGGGTTTTTCCCCGGAGGGAGCAAGGCTGCGGGAGGCGGCTGCCCTGGGGGATCGGGCGCTGGCGGGCAAGTTTGGCTGGGGGGCGCTCACGTCGGGAACAGAGGGGCTCTGTTGCGGGGCCGAGAGGCCGGAGAGCGCCTGGCGGATCTCCTGGAGAGCATGCTCCGTGCGCTCGGCCCGGTCCGTCAAATCCTCCAAGGCCAAAAAGGCCGCGCTGGCGGCGGAGTAGATCATGTACGCCAGATAGGCTGACAGGGCGGTGACCAGGAGGGTCAGCAGGGCGGCTCCTCCGCCTGCTCGGGTATTGGCCAGGGAAATGGCGGATACGACGCCGGATAAGAGGATCAAAACAGTCATAATCACCGCGATTTTCTGGAAAAACCCGCCATAGCGCTTTAACATGGTATACTCTCCTGATTCCCAAAGTGACGAAGCAAGACCCTGGCAGGAGTATACCATAGGACGGCCAAGGACAAAAGGGGCCTGTAGGTCTGTTCCTCCATAGACCCCAAAGCAAAACCCCGGCAGGGGCGGGGTCCGCCAAACCGAAACGCTGCCCTGCGGGACTTCCTGGCTCAATGCCCTCCTGAGCCCTCGTTGTGCTTTTTTCCTTTAATTTCCGGTACCGGGGGCTGTTTGTTCTTGGGCAGATGGGTTTTGTGGTTGCTTTCTGTTCCGTGGGGCTCCTTGGGGTCGGGTCTGCGCATACCGGCCTTTGCCATGCCATCACCTCTGGGCCTAGGATGGGCCAAAAGCCCGGGGATGATACACAGGCGGGGCCGGGCCCTTACGGGTCCTTTTCGTACAGGGTAGCCAACACATTGCCATAGCTGCGGACGGAAAGCAGCGCATGGTAACCCTGGGGGGCCGGGGTGCCGTAGATTTGGGCATAGGTGGTGTTGGAAAACAGGTAGGGGGCGTTTTCCTCCTCCGTGACCGTCAAAGAGGCTTGCAAGGCCGGGGACAGGGCCCCGTGCCCATGGATCAGGCCAAAGAGGCTCATGGGCTCCTGGGCCCCCACCATCAGGGGAAGCCGGGTGTCCCGGGGGGAGGCGGCCAGCTGCTTCATCAGGTTGACGGTGCTCACCACCCAGTAGTCCAGCTCCATTTGGGTGCCGGCATCCTGCCGGGCCAGCAGGTTATAGTAGCCGTATTGATAGGGATGGTTCAGGGCCATGCCCACGGCTGTGAAGGCAAAGCACAGGACCAAGAGCGCGCATGCCCCCCGCCGGAGCCAGGCCTTGCGGGCCGCAAGCCTTGCCAGGGCCTCCAGCCCCACCCCCGCTAGCAACACCACCGGGGCATAGACGAAGTAAAAATGCCGCCAGCCGTTATACACCAAGGGCTTGGTGGCCATGGCGAACCCCAGGGGGGCCAGCCACAGCAGCGTCAGCAAAGGCAGCATCAAGGTGGGGCCGTCTTTGAGGGCGGAAGCCTTGGCTTTGGCAAAGGCCAGCAGGGCCTTGCCCTGGCCCAAGGCCGCCAGGGGAAGGGTGTACAGGGGCAAGGTCACAGCCATCATGTAGGGCAAATACCTTCGGGGCAGCGGGTTCACGGCGTGGTCATAGATCATGCCCCGAAACAGCACCACCCCGGGCCAGCGGGAGAACCCCGAGGCATTGCGCAGCACATAGGCCAGATACTCCCCGGGGTTTTGCCACAGGGCCGGGGTGAGCAAGGCGTAGCAGGCGGCAAAGCCCAGGAGGGTCCCCAGAGCCGCCCCAAAAGTGGACAGGCTCCAAGCCCTTTTGGCAGTCAGGGATACCGCCGCCGCCAGGCCCACCAGCCCCCACAGGGCCAGGCCCACGATCTTGGTGTTGGCGGCCATGGCCCCGGCCAAGGAGAACAGCAGCCCCCGGGCCAAGGTGGGCCGCTTCAGCAGCCGCAGCCCCAGCCATAGGGTCAGCAAAAACAGGCAAAGGAGCACCACGTCCTTGTTGTTGTAATGGCCCTCGGCAAAGAACCGGGGGGACAGGTACAAAAGCAGCGTGCAGCAGCAGGCCACCATGCGTCCCTGGCCCATCTCCCGGCAAAAGCCGTACACGGCCCAGCACCCGGCCATGAACCAAAGCCAAGTATAGGCATGCCACAGGGTCAGCAGCACATGGGGGGCCGTGGACTTCAGGGCCAGCAGCGGCGCGGCCGGGTAGTAGGCGCTTTGGCCGTGGTCCCCCTCGGTGCTTTGGGAAATGAGCTGGATGCCCAACTGGTCGTAATAGGCAACGGCCTGGGTATCCCCCAGCCACAGGGCGTATTCCTTCATGTTTTCCCGGAGGATGTCCTGCTCCCAGTCCTCGTCGCAGGCCAGGCCATAATCGCCGCAGGTAAGAAGCCCCGCCAAAGTCAGCAGCCCGAAGAAAAGGGCCACCAGCAGCCTGGGGCGGCGGGCCAAAGAAGAGGAGCGGACCTGGTTCGCAAGCATGGATATCGCCTCCTGGTCAGGGGGTGGGGGCCTGGGCAACCCGCCGGTACACGGACACCAAGGGCTCGCCATAGGCCACAACCTGGGCCGCCAGCTCCATGCCCTCCGTGGGCTTCCAATGGCTGAAGGCCGTATAGGTATGGTTCACCAGCCAATAATCCGGGGGCTGGGTTTTGCAGTTCACAGAGCGCAGCTTGGGGGAATCCATCACCGCCAGGCCCCGGTCCAGCCCCACCTGGGCCCAGAAATCCACCCCCGCCACCGTGACGGGCCATAGGGATTCCTGTACCGCCGGGGTCCCCTCCAGCTGCTCCAGCACGTTCATCACGCTGACGTTCCAGTAGTCCCGCTCCAAAAAGGCGTTGAGGTCCTTGCCACGAACCAAGACATTGTAGTAGGGGTATTCAAAGGGGTGGTTCAGGGCCATCCCCACCCCGGTGAAGGCCATGCACAGGCTCAGCAAAACCGGCAGCACAGTCCGCCGGAGCCTGGAGGCCTTGCCCCAGGCCCACAGCCGGGAAAGCCCATAGGCCGCCAGGGCCGTCATGGGCCCGTAGAGGAAGTAGAAATGCCGCCAGCCGTTGTACACCGAGGTGCGGGTGGCCATGGCGAACAGCAAGGGGGCCAGCCACAGCAGGGAGCAAAGCAGCAGCGGAATCCGCAGGGGGCTGGGGCGGCGGCTGAGGACGGGGCCAGCCGCCAGCAGCTGCCCCAGGCCCAAAGCCAGGAGGGTCCACAGGGGTGTGGTCACCAAAATCATATAGGGCAGGTAGTACCAGGGCAAAGGTTGGGTGGCGGTGTCAAACACAGCGGCCCGGAACAGCACCTGGTTCTGCCAGCGGGTGAAGCCCAGGGCGTTTTTCACCACATAGGCCAAAAAACCCAGGGGATTCGCCCACAGGGCCGGGGTGAGAAGGGCGTAGAAGGCGAAAAAGCTCAGCAAAGAGAGGAGGCCGACGCCCAGGACCCGGCGGTTCCATTGCCGCTGCCCGATGAGATGCGCCACCACCGCCACCCCGCAGAGCCCCCACAGGGCCAAGCCCACCACCTTGGTGTTGGCGGCCAAGGCCCCCCCCAGACCCAGCAGCACCGCCGCGTCCCACCGGGGGCGCTTCATCAGCCGCAGGGCCTGCCACAGGCAGAGAAGAGCGAAGGAAAAGAGGGGGATGTCCTTGTTGTTATAATGGCCCTCGGCAAAGAAGCGGGGGGTCAGCAGCAGCAGCAGCACCCCCAGGCAGGCCATGGGGCGGGAGAGGCCCAAATGGCGGCAGACGAAGTATAGGGCCACAGCCCCCAGCCAGAACAGCGCCCAGGTATACAGATGCCAGATCAGCATGTGCCGGGCAGGGGAAAGGGACCGGTCCATCACCACCCCCGCCAGGGGGTAATAGGCGCTTTGCCCGTGGTCCCGCTCGGCGCTTTGGGAGATGGGCACCGGCACCTCCAGCAGCCTCCCGGGGGAGGACCGCTCCCGGGCGGCGAAGGCCTCAAAGGCGGAGGTGTCCGCCCTTAAGGCGATGGCGTATTGCCACAGATTCATCCGCAGGATGTTCACCTCGTCCGGCTCATCCCAGGGCTGTCCATAGCCGTTGGTAGTAAGGAAACCCAGCAGCAGCACGGCGATGAGGAACAGGCAGACCCACAGGCGGGCTCTTTTGTCCCCGGTGGCGGCAGGGGGCAAGGCATGGTTTGTCATGGAGGCATGCACTCTCCTCATGAAGCGTCTTTGGCGATCCCAGCGGGATGGAAGTGCACAAAGCATAGCACACAATGGCGGGGGAAGCAAGCGGGGGGCCCGGAGGGGTACCATTGCCTTGTGATCGGGTGATTTTGCAAACTCACGATTTTTATAATTTCGGCTATTGACAAGCGACCCGGGTTTGTGTAAAATACAATTCGTCGCTTGTGGAGAGGCGAATTGCGGGGTGTAGCGCAGTCTGGTAGCGCACGTGCTTTGGGAGCATGGGGCCGGGGGTTCAAATCCCTTCACCCCGACCAGTTGCTACACGGATGACGTGGCTCCTTGGTCAAGTGGTTAAGACACCGCCCTTTCACGGCGGCTACAGGGGTTCGAATCCCCTAGGAGTCACCATTTTCTTCTTGGCTATGGGCCTTTAGCTCAGTTGGTTAGAGCGGCCGGCTCATAACCGGTTGGTCCGGGGTTCAAGTCCCTGAAGGCCCACCAGCAACACGGCCCGGTAGTTCAGTTGGTTAGAATGCCAGCCTGTCACGCTGGAGGTCGAGGGTTCGAGCCCCTTCCGGGTCGCCATTTTATCCACTGCCAGTGGGCCAGCGCTGGCGTAGCTCAATTGGCAGAGCAGCTGATTTGTAATCAGCAGGTTGGGGGTTCAAGTCCCTTCGCCAGCTCCAACCAGGTTTCCCCTTACTATGGATGGGTTCCCGAGTGGCCAAAGGGAGCAGACTGTAAATCTGCCGTCACAGACTTCGGTGGTTCGAATCCACCCCCATCCACCACCTTCCCCTTGATCCCTTCCCCATGCGGCCATGGCGGAAT
>JARKQO010000133.1 GCA_029974855.1 Eubacteriales bacterium | reverse complement strand
CCCCCGAAACAGCATCCTCTTCTCCCGAAACAGAATCCCCCGCCCCAGAAACAGAATCCCCCACCCCCGAAACGGAATCTCCAACCCCAGAAACAGAGTCCCCCGCCCCTGAAACAGAGTCCCCTACCCCCGAAACCGAAACCCCCGCCCCTTCCCCCACCCCGCCCCTGTGCGACCTCCCGGACTGCCCCCACGTCACCGTGGACGACCAGGGAATCTCCTCCGCCCTTTGCCCCTTGGGGGAATGGATGCTGGCCCGGCAGGGGGCCCTGGCTTTGGCCTTGGCCCCGGGCATCAGCCCCATGGCCGCCATCTTGCCCACCAACATCGCCCTTCCCGCCACAGGCGCCTATACCCTGTACCACAGCGGCACCTATGTGCTCACGGGAGGGGGCCCCTCCTGCCAGCTGGCGGTCAGCGAAAACTGCCTGGTGGCCCTCACCTTCGATCATGTTCAGCTGGAGTCCCTGATTTTGGGGGCCCGCTGCGTGGCGGAAATCGCCTTTCAGGGCAACAGCGCCATAGGCTCCCTCACCTTGCCCGGGGATTCCTCCGTGAAGCTCCTGGGCCGGGGCAGCCTTGGCGTCGGGGCCATGGGCCCCCACACCGGGGGCGTTACCGTGACAGGGGGCAGCGTGTCCCTTCCCGCCGGAACGGTCAGCGCCAACGGCGCTTTGGAGTTCTCCTTCCCGGCCCCCGGCTCCACCGGGGCCACGGTGAACGGGGTGCCCTACCCCTATTCCCAGCCCAGCCCGGACGGCAATGCCCATCTGTGGCTGCCTCCCCTTCAGGAGGGCCGGACCTATGAGAGCCAGATGACCGGAGACATTTTGGAAGTGACCCTCCGGGAGCTGGCCCCCACCCCCTCGGGTTCCTTTGACCTGTCCGATCCCTTGGCCGTCTTTGCCCCCGTGGCGGGAAGCGTCCTTACCTTATGGCAAAGCGACCCGGCGGCCGTGCCCCGGACCCTCTCCGTGGACCAGGCCCGGGTCACCTTGGCGCTGGACGCTGTGAACGCCGCCTCCGCCCCGGTGGACCTTCATTTTCTGCAAGAGGGCACGGTCCATGTGAACGGCTCCAACACCTTGGGCAGCCTTGGGGGCGTGGCCCAGGTGAACCTCACCGGCACCGGCAGCCTCTTTGTGAACGACCTGGCTGTGGCTAGCCTCACCGCAACCCCCGGGCTCGCCCTGTCCTTTGCCTCCGCCAGCGGCGGGGCTTTAAGCGCCTGGTATCCCCTGGCCACCCCCGGCCCCCTCACCGCCGCCTCCAAGGCCACTTTGGACGGCAAGCCCATCGCTTTGGCCTTTTCCACCGGGACCCCCTCCACCGCCTTGGTGCCCAAGGCCCCTCCCGCCGGAATGGGCTACTCCGCCGCTTTGGACGCCAGCGGCGTCCTGGCCCTGGAAACCATCCCTTTGGGGGAGCAAACCCTGGTGCTGGCCGGGGCGGACCTGCGGATCGCTTACGACGGAACCTACCGGATCACCACCCACGGCCCGGCCACCGGCAATATCCT
>JARKQO010000122.1 GCA_029974855.1 Eubacteriales bacterium | reverse complement strand
AATTCTTCCGGTACAGGAAGGCCATCCATTCCGCGCCCCGCTGGCTCATGCCCACCCCGTGGCCGTAGCGCCGGGACTGCACCACAAAGCGGTCGCCCTTTTCCACCACGGTGAGCAGCTCATTGTTGGCCCCGGGGTTCAGCTCCAGGGCCAGCAGGTCCTTGGCGTCGGGAAACACCGGCAAGGTCAGGGTCACAGCTTCCTGGACAGGCTCAAAGGGCCCGTAGCTGGGCTCCGGGGTGGGAATGGGGGTGGGTACCGGAGTTTCGGCAGGCTCCGCCCCCGGAGGCAAAGCCGTCATGGGCGGAGGGGTGCCTGTGGGGGCGGGGCTTGGGACGGGGGTGGCGAAGAGGCTTACCTCCTCCTGATCCTCGTCCAAAGGCACAGCAAGCCCTTGGTCCAGGGCGGCGGCGGGGACCACGCCCTCGGTGCGGGTGCGGCCCGAGTACTTGAAGGTGATGTTCAGCTGGGTCATCGTCCGGGAGGGCTCCCCAAAGGCGGGGGTATCCAAGGACAGGGCCTGGACCTCGTCCACCCGCAGGCTCTCCGGGGCCGGATCGTAACCCCTGGCAATCAGCTCCTGGGCCAGGCCCTTCACCAGCAGGGCCCGCAGGCCATAGGCCGCCACCTCCCGGGGACCTGGCTTTTTCAGGATCGTGGCGGACTTTACCAGGCTGGCGGGGTTCTCCAGGTCATAGGGATCGTCGGTCATGGCATAGTAGCCATAATCCCCAGGCCCGCTCCACACATGGTTCACCAGCTCGGTCTGGCCCCCGTTGCTGGCCCCGTAAAAGCATTCCGCCAGCTTGTCCTGGTAAAAGCCGCACAGCCCCCGGGTTTCCGCCACGGCCTTGGCGGCCCGGTCGTAGCCCGGAAGAGTTCCCTTGAAAACCTGATCGTTGGTGGTGTCCGCCAGGTCATAGTCCTTGGAGGGGTTTTGCTTGCGCAAGGCGTAGGTGCGGGCCGTCACAGCCTGGGCCTTTAAGGCCTCCAGGGGAAAGTCATTGCTCATTTCGTAGGGCACAACCCCCAGGAGGTATTCCTCCACATGGATGTGCAAAATGGGGCGGATGCTTTCCCCCTCGATGTCCAGCTGCAAATCCCCGGTATACAAGGCGGGCTCCCCGGTAAGGCGGAGGCCGTTTTCCCGGCCCTCCTCCCCCTGGTAGCGGGTCAGGTACAGCCCGGACCCGGCGTTGAAGCTCATGCCCTGATAGTACACATACAAAGAGCCGTTCTTTGCCAGAAGGGTAAGCTCGCTGCCCCGTTCAAAGATCATGCCGCTGTCGCCCCGGTTTCCCAGGCCATAGACCCCGTCCAAGGTCAGGTCCATCCGGTTGGTGATCCCCAGGCGGCTCAGCAGCACCCGCACGATCTGGGGCCGCTCCTGGGCCAAGGGGTAGGCGCTCTCCCCCCGGGCGGCAGCCGGGGGCAAGGCCGCTGCCCACAGCAGCAGGCAAAGGCCCAGGGCAAGGGCCCTGCGCCAGGAAAAAAGGGTCGATTCCGTCATGAAGAACCTCCTTCGCGTCACCGGAGGGCCGGCACTATGCCTCCCTTACCAAACGAACCACCCCGGCGGATTGTTGCGGGCTGCAAGGCTTTTACAGATAGGCGGCAAAATCCTCCAGTTCCCCCAGGTCCCACAGCATGGAGGAGGTGAGGTACTTGTCCCGGATGTTGCGGGAGCCCAGGAAGGCCTCCACCGCATCCTGGCGGGTCAGGCCGATGTGCTCCGGCTTAGTGGGCAGGCCAAGGCTTTCCATCAGGGGAATCAGCTCCCCCGCCCTGGGCAGCTCCTCCTGAATGATCCGCAAAATGTCGTCCCAATGGGTCAGCAGGCGCTCCAGCCTCTGGGCGCGCTTGGCTGGATCGTTTTTCCCCTCCCGTTTTTCCTGATCGATCAGCTCCCGGGCCGCCTCCCCAAAGAGGGCATGCATGTCCCGCTCCCAGGCGGCCTGGGAGAAGGCGGCCATGGCTGCCTGGGCCTTGCTCCGGCTGGGCTTCAACTGCCGGATGCGCTCGTAGAGCCCCAGGGTCAGGCAGGTGCCCACCCCCACCTGGATGCCGTGCAAGGAGGGCGGGAGAAGCCCTTGCAAGGCCTTCATCTCCCACAGGTGGGAAAAATAGTGCTCCAGTCCCGAGGCGGGCCGGGAAATCTTCGCAAAGCTCATGGCTACCCCGCTAAGGGTAAGCCCCTCCAAAACGCTTTCAAGGGCCGCGTCCTCCCGGCGCAGCAGCCCCGGAGCGTTTTCCCGGACCCGGCCCAGGGCCCGGCGCACCAGCCCCGCCACCTGGGGGCAGAAGTATTCCCCCGTCACCACATGGGAAATGCGCCATTCGCATAGGGACACGTACTTGGCCAGCATGTCCCCCAGGCCCGCCTTCAGCATGATCTCCGGGGCGGCCCCCAAAACGTCGGTGTCCGCCACGATGGCGGTGGGGCAGGCGTTGTACAGGCTCACCTTCACCCGGTTTTGGATCATGCTGGCGGTATCGCTGGCGTAGCCGTCCATGCTGGGGGCGGTGGCCACCGCCAGGCTGGGCCGCCCCAGGCTGTGGGCCAGCACCTTGCAGCAGTCGTTGATCACCCCGGAGCCCACGGCCAGCAGGCCGTCGCAGGCGGGGTCAAAGGCCATGGCCAGGGCTCCCACGGCCCGCTCGTCCGGCTCCAGGGCATGGGGCTGGGGCGGGAACACAAAGAAGGAATGGGGAATCCCCGCTTCCTTCAGCAATGCGCGTACCCGCTCCCCCGCCGCCACATCCGTATGGGCGTCGCTGACCACAAAGGGCCGCTGAACATGGGATTTTTGCAAAACCCGGGGCAGTTGGGCCAGCGCGCCCTTGCCCAAGTGGAACTCCCGAAGGCCTGTGGCGTGCCGCCGCCCGCAGGGGCAGTCAAAGCCCTGGGGCCGCAAAAGCTCTTCCAGTGTTAACGTGGAAAAATCCGT
>JARKQO010000092.1 GCA_029974855.1 Eubacteriales bacterium | reverse complement strand
AATTGAAACTTCCTTCCGCGAGCTGAAATACGCCGTTGGATTGTCTGCGTTCCACTCGAAAAAGATGATGTACATCGTGCAGGAAGTGTTCGCCCGCCTCATCATGTACAACTTCTCTGAAAGGATTGCCTCCTACGTTATTCTCCGTCAGAAAGAGGGATGCCACACCTGCCAGATCAACTTTACACTCGCCCTGCGGATCTGCAGACATTTCTTCCGGTGCTGCGACAACCTCCATCCGCCCGATATGGAAGCGCTAATCGCCAAACACCTTCTCCCCGTCAGACCTGGTCGTCGTTTCCTGAGAAACGTTCGCCACAGGCAAGCAGTCAGTTTCTTATACAGGCTGGCTTGATCCTTCCTTCGGACGCTCTCCTGTTTGGAAAACCTCCCGTCTGCCTATTCGCGCTGTCGCCTTCTCCCTTGCGCACATAAATTTCGCGGCGGAGGACCTGCGTTCCTTCGCTCTCCGCCCCGTTTTGATCTTTCACTCTTTTTATCTTAATGACATTGCCTCTTGCGGGGGCTTTTTTCGTACGGGCTTCATACCGATCTCAAGGGCTCTCAAGTCCCTACCCGGCAAACTGGCTGTGGTACAGCCTGGCATAGAAGCCGTTTTGCTCTATGAGCTCCTTGTGGGTGCCACGCTCCACAATGCGGCCTTTGTCCATCACCAAAATCTGATCCGCGTTCTGGATGGTGGAAAGCCGGTGGGCCACCACAAAGCTGGTGCGGCCTTGCATCAACTGGTCAAAGGCCGCCTGTACCTCCAGCTCGGTCCGGGTGTCGATGGAGGAGGTGGCCTCGTCCAGAATCAGCATGGGGGGCAAAGCCAGCATCACCCGGGTGATGCACAGCAGCTGCTTCTGCCCCTGGGACAGGCTTCCCCCATCCTCCTCCATCACCGTGTCATACCCATGGGCCAGACGGCGGATAAACCGGTCCGCCCGGGTGCGCTTGGCTGCGGCCACAATGTCCTCCAGGGTGGCGTCCTCCCGGCCCATGGCGATGTTCTCCCGGATGGTCCCAGCCTTGAGCCAGGTGTCCTGCAGCACCATGCCAAAGGAACGCCGCAGGCTGGCCCGGGTTACCTGGCGGATGTCCCGGCCGCTGACCTGGATCATGCCCCGGTCCACATCATAAAAGCGCATCAGCAAGTTGATAAGGGTGGTTTTGCCGCAGCCTGTAGGCCCCACAATGGCAAGGCGCTGCCCCAGGGCCGCCTCCAGGCTCAAATCCTGGATGAGCTTTCGCTCCGGGTCATAGGAAAAATCCACATCTCGGAAGGAAACGCTGCCGTCCACCTGTTCCAGCACCACCGCCCGGGGCTCCTCCGGCCGCTCTGGAGGCTCGTCCAGCAGCTCAAAGAGGCGTTGGGCGCACACCAAGGCATTTTGCAGCTCCGTAGCCACGCCGGAAATCTCGTTAAAGGGCTTGGTATAATGGTTGGCATAGCTCAAAAAGGAGGAGAGCAGGCCCACGGTGATGCCGCCGGAGCCAATGGCCACCAGCGCTCCCGTCACCCCCACCCCGGCAAAAACCAAGGCGTTCACAAAGCGGGTAGAGGGAAAGGTGATGGAGGAAAAGAAGATGGCCTTCAGGGAGCTGTCCGCCAGCCGCTGGTTTCCCTCGTCGAACCGGGCCTGTATCTCCGCCTCCTGGGAGAAGGCCCGCACGGTCTTTTGATGGGTCACCATCTCCTCCACCAAGGCGGTCTGATCCCCCCGGTCCCGGCTCTGCCTGGCAAAGAGGGCGTAGCTGCGCTTGGCGAAGTTGGCCGCCACCAACAGGGAAACAGGGGTCAGCACCACCACCACCGTGGCGATGACAGGCTGAATCACAAACATAATCACCAAGGTGCCCAAAATGGTCAGCACCCCGGAAAAAAGCTGGGAAAAGCCCAGCAGCAGTCCATCGGCGAACTGCTCCACATCCGCGATGATCCGGCTGACCAAATCCCCGGTGGGGTGCTTGTCCAGCATGGCTAAGGGAAGCTTCTGCAAATGGGCAAAGGCGTCGCAGCGCATCTGGCGGATGGTTTGGAAGGTGATGCGGTTGTTGCACAGGCTGATGCCCCACTGGGCCAAAGCCGAAGCCAGCGCCACCAAAGCCATGGTAAGGAGAATGGGCGCAAGGCCACCGAAGTCCACCTGCCCCCGGGCCAGCATCCGGTCGATGGCCCGGCCCGTCAGCACCGGCACATACAGCGTACCCGCCACCGATATCACGCACAGCAGCGCCGACAGCGCCATGAACCCCCAATGGTTCCTGGCGTAGCGCAGCACCCGCCCCAGGACCTGCCACTGCGTTGTTTTTGCCTTCATGCCGCGCCTCCTTGGTGCTGGGACTGGTAAATCTCCTGATAGACCCGGCAGGAGGCCAATAGCTCCCGGTGGGTACCGCTGCCCACCAGCGCGCCGTCCTCCAGCACCAAAATCAAATCGGAAAAACGCACCGTGGAGGCCCGTTGGGAGGTCACCAGCACCGTCACCTTTCCGGAGAGCTCCCGCAAAGCCTTGCGCAGGGCCGCGTCGGTGGCGAAGTCCAAAGCGGAGGAGCTGTCGTCCAAAATCAATAGGTCGGGCTTGCGCACCAAAGCCCGGGCAATGGTGAGGCGCTGCCGCTGCCCGCCGGATAGGTTGCGCCCGTTCTGCTCGATCATTTCCTCCAGGCCGTTGGGCTTGCCCTGTACCACCTCCGTGGCCTGGGCCAGGCGCAGGGCCTCCCACAGCTCCTCATCCGTGGCGTTTTCGTTGCCCCAGCGCAGGTTATCCCGGATGGTGCCGCGAAAGAGGGTGGCATGCTGGGGCACCAGGCCGATCCTGCGGCGAAGGGCCTCCAGGGGTAGCTGCCGCACGTCCACCCCGTCCACCAGCACCCGCCCCTGGGTTATGTCATAAAACCGGGGGATCAGGTTCACCAGCGTGGTTTTCCCGGAGCCGGTGCCTCCGATGATGCCCACGGTACCCCCGGCGGGCACCTGAAAGCTGATGTGGCTCAGGGCGGCCTCCCCGGCCCCCTGATAGCCCATGGACACATCCTCAAAGGAAACAGAGGCGGCGGAGTGCTGCCCCTGGAGGTTGCCAGGCCGGCCTTCCTCCCGGCGCTCCCCGCCCCGGTCCTCCCCGGGCTCTTCCTTCAGTACCTGCTCAATCCGGTTGGCGCAAGCCAAGGATTTGGTGATGGTCAAAATCAGGTTGGCCAGCTTCATCAGCTCCACCAGAATTTGGGACAGGTAGTTCACCAGCGCCACCACCGCCCCCTGGGTCAGCAGCCCTCCCTGTACCCGCAGGCCGCCGCTCCACAGCAGCGCGATCAGCGCGCCGTTCACGATCACATAGGTCAAAGGGTTCATCAAAGCGGACAGCCGAGCCACCTGGGACTGTTGCCGGGTCAGCGACCCATGCTCCTGGACAAAGCCCTGAACCTCCCGCTCCTCCTTGGTAAAGGCCCGGATCACCCGGACCCCTGTCAGGGTTTCCCTGACCCGCAGCAGCACCCGGTCCAGCCGCCCTTGCACCTCCCGGTGGCCCGGGATGGTCACGCGCATCAGCAGCCAGATCACCAAAGCCAGCAAGGGCACCATGGCCACAAACACCAAAGCCGCCCGGGCATCCACCGTAAAGGCCATGGCAGCCGCCCCAAACACCACGAAGGGGGAGCGCAGCAAAAGGCGCAGCGTCATGTTCACCCCGGTCTGCACCTGGTTGATGTCCGTGGTCATGCGGTTCACCAGCATGGGGGTTCCCAGGGTGTCCAGCTGAGAATAGGAGAACTTCTGGATATGGGCAAAAAGGGCCTGGCGCAGCTTCTTGCCAAAGCCCACGGCGGCCTTGGCCGCGTTGTATTGGGCAATCAGCGACACCGCGAGGCCCGCCGCGCCGCAGCCTATCAGCAACAGGCCCATCCACAGCACGTAGCCCGAATCCCTCTGGCCGATGCCCCGGTCGATGATGGAGGCCATGATCAGGGGAACCAACAGTTCCAGCAGCGCTTCCAACATCTTGAACAGCGGGCTGATCACCGCTTCCTTGCGGTAGTCCTTCAAATACAGCAGCAGCGTCTTCATGCGTCCTCCCGGGCTGTTTTGGGAACTCTGGCGCTCACTCTCTCAATCAACAGATGATAGAGAATGCCCCCCAC
>JARKQO010000069.1 GCA_029974855.1 Eubacteriales bacterium | reverse complement strand
CGCCTGCTTTGACGAGGCCTTAGACGCCGGGTAGGCGAAGCTGGCCCAAGCCTGGCTGCCTGCCGTCACCCTTTGGTCCAGGATGATTCAGGAGGGCTGCCTTACCCCCGACATGCTGGGCTACAGCTATGAACAGACCCTGGAGGAATTCGCTACAGGCGGCGCGGCGATGTGGGAGAGCGGCCCCTGGTCCGTTGGCGAGCTGCTGCGGGTCAACCCCGAGCTGGAGCTGGGCATGTTCCCCATTCCCGGAGTGAGGGTTGGCAGCGGCTGGCTGGTGGGCGGCCCTGGCTCCGCTTTGGCCATCAACGCGGATTCCCCCAACCAGGAGGCAGCCCTTAGAATGCTGGCGGCCACGGCCACGCCCCAGGCCCAGCGGGCGCTGCTGGCGGACAATGTGGGAGAGCCCTACCTGGAGGGCGTGCCCTCGGAGTTTGGACCCATCTATGCCGGTTGCCAGGAGGCCTTTGCCCAGGAGCTTGTCTATGCCCCCTGGACCGCTGCCTGGACCTTTGGCAATCCCATCGTGGAGGCATATGGCAAAGCATTGCAGGAGGTTTTGGCCGGCACCAAAACCGTGGAACAGGCCTTGGCCGAGGCCGACGCGGTGAACGAGCACATGCGGACCACCCTGGCGCCCGATGCCCCGTAAGAAAGCAACAGAATATTTTACCATTGGATCACCCCCTGAAAAAACCCCATAATAAAGTACTATAGGTGCGTAAGCATGTCGCTTTTCAACAGTCCTCCTTTCTTTTATGATATGGATAACACCAAAAACTGAAGGAGGACTCAAGAATGAAAAGGAAGTTTCTGGCCATGGTTTCTCTTCTCCTGTGCGCGCTTATGACACTTGGGACTGTCAGCCTCAGCGCCTTCGCCGAGGGTGAGGTTGTGGAACTGCGCTTTATGGCGTACAACCAGGAATCCTCTCGCGCCACGTACCTGCGACACCTGGCCGACCAGCTGCCGGGTATCAAGATCGTATTCGAGTTTGTGCAGCTGGACGATTTCAACAACGTCCTTACTTCGCAGCTGGCTGCGTGCAAGGGGCCCGACATCATCGAGCTGGGCGGCGAGACCAAGCTGATGGCCAGCGCCGGGTACCTGCTGGACCTCACAGACCAGGGCTTTGTTCCCAAGTACGCGCAGTCGGGCCTGGCAGCGTATACATGGGAAGGCAAGGTGTACGGAACGCCTCTCCAGTCCTGGTTCGAGGGCATCTTCTACAACAAGAAGATCTTCCGGGAAAATGACATCAGCGTTCCCAAGTCCCTGGACGAGTTCATCCAAGTGCATAAGGATCTGGCGGCCAAGGGCATCAAGCCCCAGACCATGGGCGCGTCCTCCTGGGAGCCCATGATGAAGCAAAGCATTGGCGTGGTGAACAATGAGTTCTACTCTGATCCCGCCAACAAGGACTTCGACGTGAAGTTCAACACCGGCGATGTGAAGCTTGCCGAAGGCTGGCTCCCGGCGGTGACCGCGTGGTCAAAGGTGATTGAGGAAGGCTGCCTGACCGCCGATATGCTGGGCATGGGCTACAATGAGGCCCAGAATGAGTTCGCCACGGGCGGCGCGGCCATGTGGGAGAGCGGCCCGTGGGCGGAAAGCGCTCTGGCCGAGGCCAATCCTGACTTGGAATACGGCATGTTCCCCATCCCCGGCCTCACGGAAGGCCCGGGCTGGCTGGTGGGGGGCCCCGGCTCCTCCCTGTGCGTCAACGCGAAATCCGAGCACATCGCCGAAGCGTTACAGGTATTGGATGTGACCGCCACGCCCGAAGCACAGGCCGCCCTGCTCAAGGATTGGCCGGGCAGCTCCTTCCTGATTGGCGTGAAGGCTGATCTGGGCGATATCTACGAGGATTGCGCGGATGCCTTCGCAGCCGGCAACGTTTATGCGCCTTGGGTTTCCGTATGGGAATTCGGCAACCCGGTGGTGGAGGGGTATGGCAAGTCGCTCCAGGAAGTGCTCTC
>JARKQO010000066.1 GCA_029974855.1 Eubacteriales bacterium | reverse complement strand
GGAACGGTCAAGACCGTTCCATACGGTTAATTCCGCTTTTTCCCTCATTTTTCCTCCAGGAAGGATGACCAACAATGAAATCACAAGTGTTACTGGACCCCACCGGCTGCGGCCTGTCCGACGAAGCCTTGCGCGCCGCCCTGCGGGAGAGCCTGGCCCCCGTGCGGGACAAGCTGCGCAAAATACTCCTGATCCCCCCGGATTACACCCGCTTCCACTCCTACGCCGGGCCGCTGACGGCCATGCTGTACGAAGAATTGAAGGATACCTGCGAAATCGACATCCTCCCCGCCCTGGGCACCCACCTGCCCATGACCCGGGAGGAGGCCCTGGAGATGTTCGGTCCGGGCCTGCCCTTTGACCGCTTCCTGGTGCACAACTGGAAGACCGAGGTTACAAAGCTGGGGGAGGTCCCCGCCGAATTCGTGTCCCAGGTCAGCGAGGGCCTGGTGAACAACGCCATCGACGTGGAGGTCAACCGCCGCCTGCTGGACCCCTCCTACGACCTGATCCTCTCCCTGGGCCAGGTGGTGCCCCACGAGGTGGTAGGCATGGCCAACCGCAACAAGAACGTCTTCGTGGGCTGCGGCGGCAGCTCCATGATCAACAACTCCCACATGCTGGGGGCCTTTTACGGCATGGAGCGCATCATGGGCAAGGACCACACCCCGGTGCGGGACGTGCTGGACTACGCCGAGACCCATTTTATGGCCCACATCCCCCTGTCTTATATCCTCACCGTCACCACGGCCCCCGGCGGCAAGGTGCGCGTCCACGGCCTCTTCATCGGCCGGGAGCGGGAGCTTTTTGAGCAGGCGGTGGCTTTAAGCCAGGAAAAGAACCTGCGCTTCGTGGAAAAGCCCTTTCAAAAGGTCGTCGTGCTGCTGGACGAGAAGGAATTCAAGAGCACCTGGCTGGGGAACAAGGCCGTCTACCGCACCCGTATGGCCATCGCCGACGGCGGCGAGCTCATCGTGCTGGCCCCCGGCGTGCGCATGTTCGGGGAGGACCCCGCCAACGACGCCCTGATCCGCAAATACGGCTACGTGGGCCGCTTAAACGTCCTGAAGCTGGTGGACGAGTGCGAGGACCTGTGCTGCAACCTCTCCGTGGCGGCGCACCTGATCCACGGCTCCTCCGACGGGCGCTTTTCCATCACCTACTGCACCAGACACCTGAGCGAAAAAGAGGTGCGGGACGCCAATTTCAACTATATCCCCTACGACGATGCGGTCCAGCGCTACAACCCCGCCGCGCTGAAGGACGGCTGGAACACCCTGCCCGACGGAGAGGAAATTTATTATATTTCCAACCCCGCCCTGGGCCTCTGGGCCGACCGCCGCAAGTTTTAAGGGCGGCTTGCCGCAGGAGGGCAGAATGGACGCCAAACGTACGGATTATATCTCCTGGGACGCCTATTTCATGGGCATCGCCCTGCTGTC
>JARKQO010000064.1 GCA_029974855.1 Eubacteriales bacterium | reverse complement strand
CTGGATGAGGACATTGCCGTTTCCGCCCAAACGGTGGCCATGAGCCAGCCTCATGTGATCGAGTATACGTTGCGCTTTGATTCCAAGACGCTTAGGCCGCTGGGTGGCGGCGGGGAGACGCCAACGGGCAACATTCTCCCTTGGGGGCTTGCGGCGCTTGTTTCTGCCCTTGTGCTCGTTGCGGCCTGCATGGCCTTTTTCATCCTGGGGCGCAAAAAACGTGCCCCAAAAGGACAGAGGCCATGAGAGGCAAGCGGTTGGTATCCCTGGGGTTGGCTTGGCTGCTGCTTACCATGGCGGGCTGCTCTCCAAATCCCCCGGGCGGGGAGAGGGGCCTGGGCAACGGCTGGCAGCCTCAGCGCTCCATGGCGCTTCAATACGCCACGCAGTTTGTCCTGGACTACTATGAGGGCGGCTATAAGCTGCTTTGCTTGGCGGATGGAAGCCGTTTTTTGGTCGTGCCCCCGGGGGCGGAAGCGCCTGGCGGCATTGATGGGGATATTACGGTGCTGCATCAGCCGTTGGACGGTCTTTATCTCGTTGCCACCTCAGCCATGTGCCTGTTTGACGCCCTGGACGCGCTTCATGCCCTCCGTTTCTCGGGCACAAAGGCGGAGGGGTGGTACAGCGGAAATGCCCGCTCAGCCATGGAGCGGGGGGAGATTCGCTACGCGGGCAAGTATAGCGAGCCGGATTACGAGCTTCTGGCATCCGGCGGCTGTACCCTGGCCGTGGAATCCACCATGATCTCCCACGCGCCGGAGGTCAGAGAAAAGCTGGAGGACCTGGGCATCCCCGTGCTGGTGGATCAGTCCAGCCTGGAAAGGCATCCCTTGGGCAGGACGGAATGGATCAAGCTCTACGCCGCGCTGCTGGACAAGGAAAGCGAGGCTGAGAGCCTGTTTGAGGATCAGATTGCGTTCTTGAACGAGGCCGCCGGTCAAGAAAAAACCGGCAGGACCGTGGCGTTTTTCTATATCAGCACTTCGGGGTATGCCGTGGCGCGCAAATCCGGCGACTATGTCACCAAGATGATCGAGCTGGCGGGCGGGGACTATGTTTTCACCGGCCTGGGAGACCCTGAAACCGCCACCTCCACCGTCACGCTGGAAATGGAGAAGTTTTACGCCATGGCCAAGAATGCGGACTTCATCATCTATAACAGCACCATCGGCGGCGAGCTGCGGAGCCTAGAGGAGCTGGTGGGCAAAAATGAGCTGCTGAGGGATTTCAAGGCCGTCCAAAACGGGAATGTCTGGTGCACCAATCAGAATCTGTTTCAGGAAACGACGCAGCTGGGGCGGATGATCCTGGACATCAACCGCATGCTCACCAGCAATGATCCGGCGCTTACGACGCTTGATTTTTTGTACAAGCTCCAATAGGCGCTTCGCGCCGGACCAGGGAAGGAACGGTATGGAAGGGGACGAAAGAAAAAGCCGCGCGAGGTATTGGGCCGTTGTCGCCGGGCTGCTGGCGGTATTCTTGATTCTCGCTTGCCTGAACGCGTCCTTGGGCAGCGTGCGGGCGTCCGCAGCGGATACACTGCGGGCTTTGCTGGGGCGCGGTGGCGACGATACGCTGGTGAGCGTGATCTGGAAAATACGGCTTCCGCGCATGCTGGCGGGCATCCTGCTGGGGGGTGCGCTGGCCCTTTCCGGCTTTTTGCTCCAGACCTTTTTCAACAACCCCATCGCGGGGCCCTACGTGCTGGGCATTTCCTCCGGCGCGAAGCTGACGGTGGCCCTGGTGATGGTGATGGTGCTGGGCGCGGGTCATAGGGTCGGCTCCGTGGCGCTGATCGGGGCGGCCTTTGTGGGCGCGATGCTTTCCATGGGCTTCGTGCTTTTGATTTCCCAGAAGATACGCCGCTCCTCCATGCTGATCGTCAGCGGCGTGATGCTGGGCTACATCTTCACTGCCATCACGGATTTCATCATCACCTTTGCGGATGACGCCAGCATCGTGAACCTGCACAACTGGTCCCGGGGCAGCTTTTCCGGTGTTTCATGGGGCGATGTACGGGTGATGGCTGTGGTGGTCGTCATTATGTCCCTTATTGTGTTTTTCCTTTCCAAGCCCATTGGCGCGTATCAGCTGGGGGAGAGCTATGCCCAGAGCATGGGCGTGAACGTCAAGGTATTCCGGGTGGCGCTGGTGCTGCTCTCCAGCATCCTTGCCGCCTGCGTCACCGCCTTCGCGGGGCCCATCTCGTTTGTGGGCATCGCGGTGCCGCATCTGGTCAAGGCGCTTTTGAAAACTTCCAAGCCGCTTTTGGTGATTCCCGTCTGCTTTTTGGGCGGGGCAATCTTTTGCCTGGGCTGCGATTTGATCGCGCGGACGCTGTTTTCCCCCTTGGAGCTGAGCGTCAGCTCCGTCACGGCGGTGTTCGGCGCGCCTGTGGTGATCGCCGTCATGCTAAAAAAGCGGCAGGGGGATTGACGATGGATTACTTTTTCTTCACCCAGCAGTTATCGGTAGGCTATGACGGCAAGCCGCTCATCAAGAATATTCAGATATGCCTCCCCAAAGGGCGTATCTTGACGCTCATCGGCCCTAACGGCTCCGGCAAGTCCACGATTTTGCGCA
>JARKQO010000063.1 GCA_029974855.1 Eubacteriales bacterium | reverse complement strand
GATTGACAACGGTTTTTTTATGATGTAAAATATAAGCACACAAAAATGTAACCGGTTACGCAACCGAAAAATGGGCGTGGAGCGCAGGGGAAAGGGCCGCCGCCCATAGCATAACCGCAAGCATAGAACGTTTGCCGTTTCACTGTTCGGGCCGGCCAAGGCCGACCGATCCAAGGTACGGCAAATGTTTATTCCGTATACCCAATAACACGCCATGCCCCCGGGTGCGGGGCGGATATGGCTGAAGGATGAGGGTTCGACATGCCGGGATACCGCGCGGGGATCGATGTGGGAGGTACCAAGACAGGGCTGGGGCTGCTGGAGGGCAGCGGTGCCGTCCTACGCACAAGCGTGATGCCTACGCCTTCCATCGACCGGGGCCCGGAGGCTTTCGTAGCGGAGCTTTGCGGCGCGCTGCGGGCGCTGCTGGCCCAGGCCGGGGTGGCCCTTTCCCAGGTGGAGGCCTTGGGCGTTGGGGTGCCCGGCACCGTGGAATGGAAAACCGGCGTGGTGCGCTACTGCCCCAACCTGTTCGGCGCGGTGCAGCTGCCCATGGCCGATCTGTTTGAGCGGGAACTGGGCCTGCGGCCCTTCGTGGTGCAGGACAGCTGGGCGGCGGCCTATGCCGAGTACGAGTTCGGCAGGAAGCGGCAAACCCCGGATATGCTCTGCGTCACCGTGGGCACCGGGGTCGGCTGCGGCGTGATCCTGGGCGGGCGGGTGTTTGGCGGCGCGCTGGGCACTGCGGGCGAGCTGGGCCATGTGCCGGTGGTCTTTGAGGGCAAGCCCTGCTCCTGCGGGCGGCGCGGCTGCCTGGAGCGCTATGTGAGCGGCACGGCGATTTACGCCCAGGCCCTGGAGCGCTTTCCGGAGAAGCTGCACGGCCTGCCGCCCAAGGCGGAATCGGTGTTTACCCTTGCCTATGGGGGGGACGGGGACGCGCTGGCGCTGATCGGGGAGTGCGCGGATTGGCTGGCCTACGGGCTGTCGCTGGCCATCGACCTGCTGGCTGTGGATACGGTGGTGCTCTCGGGCGGGGTGTCCGCCCACAAGGCGCTGCTGATCGACCCCCTGGAGCAAAAAATACGGGCATATGCCTATCCGCCCTGGGCCCAAAGCCAGCGCCTGAAGGTGCTGCAAGCCGTGCTGGGGCCGGAAGCCCCCATGGTGGGGGCCGCGTTTTTGACCCGGGAGCATATTTGGTGACAGCCCTACATCACGCATTGGAAAGGACGATACCGCTTGAAGCCAAAGATCATCATCGCGGGCAGCTACAACGGAGTCATCGTGGCCAAGGGCCCGGCCATCCCCGGCGTGGGCGAAACCTTCATCGGCGATACCTTCTTCACCGGGCCCGGGGGCAAGGGGGCCAACCAGGCGGTGGCCGCCAGCCTCCAGGGGGCGGATGTGCGCTTTTTGTGCAAGCTGGGCAAGGACCCCTATGGGGATGAGGCGGTGCGGCTCCTTCGGCAGTACGGAGGGCTGGAGGGCGGGGGCATCCGGCAGGTGGACGGGGTGCAGACGGGCATCGCCCTGATTTTTGTGGACGGGGCCGGCAACAACTCCATCATGGTGGTGCCCGGCGCGAATCTGGCCCTCACGGCGGACGAGATCGTGCATGAGGTGGAGGCGGAGCGGGATGTGTTCATGGTGGGCTTCCAGCTGGAATGCGACGTGGGGCAGATGTGCGAGGCCATGATCCGCCTGCACGCGGCCGGGGTGAAAACGCTGCTGGACCCCGCGCCCGCAGCCCCGCTGCCCATGGAGGTGTACCCGGCCATCGATATCATCAAGCCCAACGAGTATGAGGCGGAGATCCTGACCGGCGTGCGCATCACATCGCCCCAGGAGGCCTATGCCGCCGGGGAGATCCTGATGGAGCGGGGCGTGAAAACCGCCATCGTCACGCTGGGGGCAAAGGGCACGGTGATCGTGTCGGCGGAGGAAAGGGCCTTTGTGCCCGCCCGGCCGGTCCATGCCACGGACACCACCGGCGCGGGCGACATTTTCTCCGGCTCGTTCCTGGCGGCTTTGGCCAAGGGCTATCCGCTGGTGGAGGCCGTGCGCTACGCAAACGACGCGGCGGCCATCTCGGTGCAGCGGCTGGGCGTGTTTGAGGCCGCGCCCACCGAGGCGGAAACGCTGGCCCTGTACCGGGACGGCGGGAATGGTTTATTATAAACCATTCCCAAAGCCCTTGCGCTCCCAAAACCTAGATGGTAAGATGGGCCCATGAACGCTGCACATCGGAGGAAAGCGAAATGGACTACCGAGCGGAGAGCCTGCGCAAGCATTACGAATGGAAGGGCAAAATCGAGGTTGTGACCACCGTGCCCGTCAAGACCAAGGAGGACCTTTCCCTGGCCTATACCCCCGGCGTGGCCGAGCCCTGCCTGGAAATCCAAAAGGACGTAACCAAGAGCTATGAGCTCACCCGCCGCTGGAACACCGTGGCCGTGGTCACGGACGGTACGGCGGTGCTGGGCCTTGGGGATATCGGCCCCGAGGCGGGCATGCCGGTGATGGAAGGCAAGTGCGTGCTGTTCAAGGCCTTTGGCGATGTGGACGCCATACCGCTGTGCGTCAAATCCAAGGAAGTGGACGATATCGTCCGCACGGTGTACCTGATCAGCGGCAGCCTTGGCGGCGTGAACCTGGAGGACATCTCCGCCCCCCGCTGCTTCGAGATCGAGGAAAAGCTGAAGGCCCTTTGCGATATCCCGATTTTTCATGACGACCAGCACGGCACCGCGGTGGTGACCGCCGCAGCCATGATCAACGCCCTCAAGGTCACCGGGCGGAACCTGGCGGAGCAGGAATGCGTGGTCGTGGGCGCGGGGGCGGCCGGCGTGGCCTGCACCAAGCTGCTGATGAACATGGGGCTGAAGAACGTGATTTTGTGCGACCGGCAGGGCGCCATCTGGGAAGGGCGCGACGGGCTGAACCCCGCCAAGGCCGAAATGGCGAAGATTTCCAACCGGCAGATGAAAAAGGGCTCCATCGCCGACGCGCTGAAGGGCGCGGATATCCTCATCGGCGTTTCCGGTCCGGGCATCGTAACCGAGGACATGGTCCGCGCCATGAACAAGGACCCCATCGTGTTTGCCATGAGCAACCCCACCCCCGAGATCATGCCCGATCTGGCCCTCAAGGCCGGGGCCGCCGTGGTGGGCACCGGGCGCTCGGACTTTGCCAACCAGATCAACAACGTGCTTGCGTTTCCGGGGAGATTCCGGGGCGCGCTGGATGTGCGCGCCAGCGATATCAACGACGAGATGAAGATCGCCGCGGCCTATGCCATCGCCGGGCTGGTGGCCGACAACGAGCTGAGCCCGGGGTATGTGATTCCCGCGCCCTTTGACCCGCGCGTCGCCACCACGGTGGCCAAAGCGGTGGCCGATGCCGCCCGCAGCAGCAGCGTAGCGCGGATCTGACCCAACCAGGGCCGCCGCCCTTTCCGCCGGGGAGTGCGGCTGCCAACCCGCCACACAGGCAACAGGCAGGGGGGAACGTATCCTCTTGTTCTATTTTGTGATGCCAAAAACGATGTAACAGGAGGTGATCCACATGGAAAACAGGGAAGCGATCCAGGCGCTGGTGGCCCGCAGCCGCAAGGCCCAGGCGGTATTGGAAGGCTATACGCAGCAACAGCTGGACGCCGTCGTGCGCGCCATGGCCAAGGCGGTCTATGACAACGCGGAGCCGCTGGCCCAACTGGCTGTGGAAGAGACCCGCATGGGCGTGTACGAGAACAAGGTCACTAAGAACAAGGGCAAGGCCCGCATCATCTGGAACGCGCTGAAGGGCAAAAAAACCGTGGGGGTGCTGCGGGAGATACCCGAGGAGGGGCTTGTGGAGATCGCCAAGCCCATGGGCGTGGTGTGCGCGGTGCTGCCCTGCACCAACCCCATCGTAACCCCCATGTGCAACGCGATGTTCGCCGTCAAATCCGCCAACACCATCATCGTGGCCCCGCATCCCCGGGGCCTGCGCTGCACGGCCCGGGTCAAGGAGCTGTTCGACGCGGAATTTGAAAAGCTGGGCTGCCCCAAGGATATCTTCCTGACCCTGGAGGATTCGTCTGTGGAGATGACCCAGATGCTCATGAGCGCCTGCGACATCGTGGTGGCCACCGGCGGCAGCGCCATGGTCAAAAGCGCCTATTCCTCCGGCAAGCCCAGCTTTGGGGTGGGGCCGGGCAATGTGCAGGGCATTTACGACGACGACATCGACATCCCCGCCGCCGTGACCAAGGCCGTGGCCTCCCGCATCTTTGACAACGGCATCATCTGCTCCGCCGACCAGACCATCATCGCGCCCCGGGCCACCTACAGCCGGATCATGGACGAGTTTATCAAGCAGGGCGCGTACTACACCCAGGACCCGGCGGAGGTGGAATTGTGGCGGAACGCCATCTTTCCGGGGGGGGTGATGAACAAGCACCTGGTGGGGCAGGACGTGGAGAAGCTGGCCGCCGCCGCGGGCGTGCAGGTGCCCCAGGGCACGAAGCTGGTCATCGTGAAGGCGGAAAAGGCCGGCGCGGAGGATGTGCTCAGCAAGGAGAAGATGTGCCCCTTCATGAGCGCCTATGCCTATGACACCTGGGAGGAAGCCGTGGAGATCGCCAGGCGGAACCTGCTGTACGAGGGCGCCGGGCATTCGGTTTCCATCCAGTCCAACAACCGGGAGCGTCTGGTGTACGCGGGCTTGCACCTGCCGGTGAGCCGGGTGCTGGTGAACCAAAGCTGCGCCACCATGAACGGCGGGGCGTTCGCCAACGGCCTGAGCCCCACCACCACCTTGGGCTGTGGCAGCTGGGGCAACAATTCCATCAGCGAAAACCTCTCCTACAGACATTTTTACAACACCCAGCGCATCGCCTTTGAAAAGCCCTCGTGGCGGCAGCCCACGGATGAGGAAATCTGGAGCGAATGACGAGTTTGCCCCGGCAGGAAGGAGGGACGCAGGTTGAAACTGCTGGAATATCAGGCAAAGGAGCTGTTCGCCAAGTACGGCCTGCCGGTGAAAAAGGGCTGCGTGGTGGATACGCTGGCCACCATACCGGAAAACGTGAAAGCGGCGGGCCTTCGGTATCCGGTTGTGATCAAGGCCCAAGTGCAGATCGGCGGGCGGGGCAAGGCGGGAGGCATCCAGTTTGCGGACAGCGAGGAAGAGGCTATCGCCCGGGCGCGGGAGTTGCTGTTCAAGGACATCCGGGGGCTGACGGCCCGTGAGCTGCTGATCGTGGAAAAGGCGGAGATCACCCGGGAGTGGTACCTGTCCATTTTGCTGGACAGGGGCTCCAAATCCCCCATGATCATCTTCTCGGCCAAGGGCGGCATGGAGATCGAGGAAACCGCCAAAACCGACCCCGGGGCCATCGCCAGGGCGACGGTGAACCCCTTTGTGGGGGTGCAGGACTACCACATCGACTATCTGCTGGATGTGACCGGCGCGGACAAAAGCTGCCGGCAGCCCTTCGGGGCCATGGTGCGGAACCTTTACCGGCTCTTTACCGATTACAACGCTTTGCTGGTGGAAATCAACCCCCTGGCCACGGACGAGGCCGGAGACCTGGTGGCGCTGGACGGCAAGATCGACATCGACGATTCGGCCTTATGCAAGCTGCCGGACATCGTGGCCTGCCGGGACCATCTCCAGGAGGACCCGCTGGTGCTGGAAGCCCGGAAATACGACTTCCTCTATATCCCCGTGGAGGAAGAGGGCGACATCGTCGTGATGAGCAACGGCTCCGGCCTGTTGATGAGCTGCATCGACCTGCTGGCCCAAAAGGGCATGGCCGTAGCCGCCGCCTTGGACCTGGGCGGCGGGGCCACCTCGGAGCGCATCAAGGAAGCGGTGCGCATTCTGCTTTCCTCCGGCCGGGTGCACACGCTGCTGATCTGCATCTTCGGCGGAATCACCCGCTGCGACGAGGTGGTGGAGGGCGTGCGGCTGGCGCTTTTGGAGCAGCCGGAGAAAAAGACGGTGGTGATCCGCATGGAGGGCACCAACAAGGAGTGCGCCATGGAAATCGTACAGCGCGTTTCCGACCAGATCACAACGGCCGGCAGTATCCCGGACGCCGTTGACATTCTGGCCCAAAAGCGCCAGGCCTGACCGGCGGAGGAGGGTGAGCACCCATGAGCATTTTGGTGGATCAAAACACGCGCCTGATGGTGCAGGGCATCACGGGCCGCGAGGGCACCTTCCATACCCGGCAGATGCTGGACTATGGGGTAAACGTGGTGGCCGGGGTCACCCCCGGCAAGGCGGGGCAGGATGTGCTGGGCGTGCCCGTGTACAACACCGTCAAGGAGGCCATGGAAGCCACCCGGGCCAACGCCACGGTCCTCTTCGTGCCCGCCAGGTTTACGGCGGCGGGGGTATATGAGGCCTGCGACGCGGGGGTGCCGCTGATCATGACCATCGCCGAGCATGTGCCCGTGCATGACATGATGCGCTGCTATGCCCTGGCGCGGCAAAAGGGGCTCAGGCTCTTCGGCCCCAATTCCTTCGGCATCATTTCCCCGGGCAAATCCAAGGCGGGCTTTATGGCCCACAGGATTTTCACCCAGGGCGGCGTAGGGCTGATGACGCGCAGCGCCACCAACGGCTATGAAACGGCCTTCCGCCTGACGGAGCTTGGCATCGGCATCTCCACCGCCATCGGCGTGGGCGGGGATATGATCCCCGGCTCCACCTTTGTGGACCTGCTGCCCGATTTTGAGGCCGACCCCGAAACCAAAGCCATCGTGATGATCGGGGAAATCGGCGGAAACGAGGAGGAGTTGGCGGCGGCGTACCTGATGGAGCACAGCGCCAAGCCCGTTGTGGCGTTCATCGCGGGTAAGAACGCGCCCAAGGGCAGGTCCATGGGCCATGCCGGGGCCATCGTGGCGGCGGACGGCACCGGCAGCGCCCAGAGCAAGGAAAGCGCGCTGCGGGCCGCGGGCGCGTACATTGCCGAGAGCACCTACCAGATTGGCGACATTTTACAGGGCCTGGGCATCCGCTAAAAAGCCCCGGCGGCATGCGCCGGGGCGTGGGGCAGGAGTTATCGCGCGCCGTTGCGTATCCGCTTACGCGCCGGGCTCGCCGGAGGCCAGCAGCACCCGGTGCGCCCGGGTCAGATGCTCCCGCATACGGGAGGCGGCCAGCTGCGGGTCCCCCGCCGCGATGGCCTCGCAGATGCCATAATGGTCCTGAATGGTCTGGGCCCGGTGCTGGGGCACCCGCAGGGTCGCCAGCCGGGTATCGGACAGCAGGCCGGAGCACATCTCGTTGATCAGCTGCATGGCGCTGTTCTGGGCCAGCTCGGCGATGCAGCTGTGGAAGCGGTTATCGGCGGAAAGGCCGGTTTTTCCCTCCCGGATCTCGGCGGAAAACTGATCCGCCAGGGCCCGGAGCCGCTCCGCCTTCTCGGAGGTGATGTTCTTGGCCGCATCGCTGGCCATTTCCGCCTCCAGCAGCTTGCGCACGCCCAACAGGTCCGCAAGTAGGCGGCGGTCCGCGCCCAGCACGCCGCTCACATAGGGCAAAATGGTCTCGAAGGTGACCTCCCGCACGGTGGCTCCGCCGTCGGCCCGGGTTTGCAGATAGCCTCCGCGCTCCATCTGCGCCAGGGCTTCCCGGATGGCGGTGCGGCTTACCCCAAGCTGCGCGGAAAGCTCCCGCTCCGTGGGCAGATGGTCCCCGGCCTTCAGCTCGCCGGAGAGGATCAGATCCATGAGCTGCTTTATAACCTGCTCGTGGAGCTTCGTTTTTTTCAGGGGTGTCAGCATGGCGGACCTCACTTGGCGTTTTCCCCATGATACCATATCGATGCTTGCAATACAACGATCCCCGGCGGCCCGGGGCCGCGCAAAGGAGTAGGAGGGTGTTTCCGTGGACAGAGAACGGGCGTTGCTGATTTACGCAACCATGAACCGCATCCGCAAATTTGAGGAGAAAGCCGTGCAGTTGTTTGAAGCCAACAAGCTGCGGGGCTCGGTACACCTGTATATCGGCGAGGAGGCCATCGCCGCCACCGTGGGTTCCCTGATGACCGACCGGGACTACATCACCAGCACCCACCGGGGCCACGGCCACGCCATCGCCAAGGGCGCCACCCTGGACCGGGCCCTGGCGGAGCTGATGGGCAAGGCCACGGGATATTGCAAGGGGCGCGGCGGCTCCATGCACATCGCGGATCTGGAAAAGGGCAACCTGGGGGCCAACGCCATCGTGGGCGGGGGCGTGCCCATCGCGGTGGGGGGCGCGCTGGCGCAGAAAATGAGGGGCGAGAAGCACTTTACCGTGAGCTTCTTTGGGGACGGGGCGGCCAACCAGGGCACTGTGCACGAGTCCATGAACCTGGCGTCCCTGTGGAAGCTGCCGGTCATTTTCGTCTGCGAAAACAACGGCTTCGGCATCTCGGTGCCCACGTGGCAGTCCACCAGCGTCAAGGACGTGTCCGTGCGGGCGGCGGGCTACAACATGCCCGGGGAAACCGTGGACGGCAATGACGTGATGGCCATCGACGCCGCCATGGGCCGCGCGGTGGCCCGAGCCCTCAACGGCGAGGGTCCCTCCTTCATTGAATGCAAAACCTACCGCTGGCGCGGGCATTGGACCGGGGACCCGGAGCCCTACCGCACCCGGGAGGAGGTGGCCGCCTGGATGGAGCGCTGCCCTATCAAGGCGTTTCGGGCCTATCTGCTGAACAGCGGCGTCGCGGAAGGCAAGGAGCTGGACGAAATTGAACAGGCGGCCACCACCGAAATGGAAGCCGCCACCGAGTTCGCCCTCAACAGCCCGGAGCCGGATCCCGCCCAAGTCATGGACGACGTCTTTTTTGTAGGGTAAGGGGGGAAGAGAGCAATGAGCATCAAGACATACGCGGTGGCTATCCGCGACGCCATCGCCCAGGAAATGCGGCGTGACGACAGGGTGTTTATCATGGGCGAGGATATCGAGGTGCTGGGCGGCATCTTTGGCTGCACCCGGGACCTGGCCAAGGAGTTTGGTACCGAGCGGGTGCGCAACACGCCCATCACCGAGGCGACCTTCGTGGGCGCGGGGGTGGGCGCGGCCACGGCGGGCATGCGGCCTATCGTGGAACTGATGTATATGGATTTCACCTATGTGGCCATGGACCAGATTTTAAACCAGGCGGCGAAGATCCGCTATATGTTCGGCGGCAAGGCCAAGGTGCCGCTGGTGATTCGCGGGCAGCAGGGCATCGGGCGCGGCAACGCGGGCCAGCACAGCCAGAGCGTGGAATCCCTGTTTATGCACATCCCGGGCTTGAAGGTAGCTTGCCCGTCCACCCCGGCGGAGGCGGCGGGCCTGCTGCGCACGGCGATCCGGGACGATAACCCGGTGATGTTTTTCGAGCACAAGGCGCTCTACGCCACCAAGGGGGAGGTGCCGGACGACCCGGAATTTGCCATCCCCTTTGGCAAGGCCGCCGTAAAAAAAGAGGGCAAGGATGTGACCATCGTCGCCAACCTCCTGTATGTGGGCAAGGCGCTGGAGGCCGCCGAAATCCTTGAGAAGGAAGGCGTCAGTGCGGAAGTGATCGACCCCCTTACGCTGGTGCCGCTGGATATGGACACCATTGTGAACAGCGTGCGGAAAACCGGGCGGCTGATTACCGTGCACGAAGCCCACCGGGAGGGCGGCTGGGGGGCTGAGGTGGCCTCCCAGGTGGTGGAGAAGGCGTTCCGCTACCTGGACGCGCCGCCCATCCGCCTTGGGGCGAAGCAATGCACGCTGCCCTTCAATCTCGGCCTGGAAAACGCGGTGGTGCCGCAGGTGGCGCAGATCGTTCAAGCCGCGAAGCAGGCGCTGTATCATAAGGAGGCGTGAGGTATGGCGGAAAGGATCATCCTGCCCAAGCAGGGCCTTCAAATGACGGAGGGGACCATCACCAGATGGCTCGTGCGGGAGGGCGAAAACTGCGTAAGCGGCCAGCCCCTCTTTGAAATGGAAACGGATAAGCTGGTGATCACCATCGACGCGGCCGTCTCCGGCAAGCTGCTGAAAATCATCGCGCCGGAAGGCGCAACCGTGCCCATCACGGAAACCATCGCCATTGTGGGACAAGACGGCGAGGATATCTCCGGGCTGCTGGCACAGGGGAAGCCGCCCTCGGCGAACACTCCCGCCGGGGAGCTTCCGGTTGTGCCGGCCGCCGCGCCCGCGCAGGCGGCGGGATCATCCAACGCGCCGGTGGCCGCGCCTGCCGGCCCGGTCTACGCCACGCCCAGGGCCAGGTTGCGGGCCGAGGAAAAGGGCCTGCGGGTGGAGCAGATTCCCGGCAGCGGGCCGGAGGGGCTGATCATCGAGCGGGATGTGCTGGCCTATACGCCCCGGAAGGCCACGCCTTTGGCCCGTGCCATAGCCCGCCAGGAGGGCGTGGAGGTCAGCGACGCGGCGGGCAGCGGCCCCCAGGGCAAGGTGACCCGGGCCGATATCGACGCGCTGGTGGCTGCCCGCAGGGGCGCGCAGGAGGCGCGGCGCGGCACGCTGTTACCCTACGAGGGCAAGCGCCGTATGATCGGGGAGAAGATGATGGAATCCCTGCGCACCCACGCCCAGCTCTCCCACCAAATCAAGGTGGATATGAGCCGGGCGGTCCAGCTGCGGGAGGGCTTGAAGGCGGCTGGGCGCAAGGTTTCCTACAACGACATCATCTTGCTGTGCACGGCGCGGGCTTTGCTGGAGTTCCCCATGGTGAACGCGGAGTTGACGGACGGGGGGATTCTGCAAAAGGACTACGTGCACCTGGGCATGGCGGTGGATACGCCCACCGGGCTCATCGTGCCGGTGATCCGGGACGCGGACCTGCTGCGCCTGGAAGAATTCAGTGCCTGCGCAGCCGAGCTGGCGGAAAAAGCCAAGGATGGCAAGCTGACGCCGGCGGAGTACACGGGCTCCAGCTTTACGGTCAGTAACCTTGGGATGTTTGGCATCGAGTGCTTTGTGCCGATCCTCAACACGCCGGAATCCGGCATTTTGGGCGTGGGCAAAATCGAAAAGCAGCCCGTGGTTGTGGATGATGAGATCGTCATCCGGTCCATGATGTGCCTGACCCTCACCTACGACCACCGGGTGGTGGACGGCGCGCCCGCCGCCCGGTTTTTGGCGCGGGTCAAGGAGTATCTGGAAAACCCGTACCTGCTGCTGTAACAGGCACGGGGTGCGCGGCGAAAGGAACCGACAGAGGGAGGACGACCGCCATGAACCAGTTTGATATCGCCGTCTTGGGCGGCGGCCCGGGGGGGTATGTGGCCGCCATTTGCGCCGCGAAGCTGGGCAAAACGGTGGCGTTGGTGGAAAAGCGGGAGCTGGGCGGCACCTGCCTCAACCGGGGCTGCATCCCCACCAAGGCGCTGCTGCACAGCGCGGAGCTGTACCATGCCGTCAAAGAGGCGGAGGGCCTTGGCATCCATGTGGAGGGGCTTGCCTTTGACTATGAAAAAATGGCCCGGCGCAAGGACAGCGTGGTCCAAAAGCTGCGGCAGGGCATCGCTGGGCTGATGAAGGGCAACCGGATCGCCGTGTTTCCCGCCGAGGGGCGGCTGTTGGACGCCCATACCCTAAAGGTGGGCGAAGAAACCCTCACCGCCGGGCGCGTCATTTTGGCCACGGGCTCCAGCCCCGCCACCTTGCCCATTGCGGGCATCGAAACGGCCAAAACCTCCGACGATGTGCTGGCCATGCGGGCGTTGCCGGGGAGCTGCGTCATCATCGGCGGCGGGGTCATCGGCGTGGAGTTTGCCACGCTGTTTGCCTCGCTGGATGTGGAGGTGACGGTTCTGGAGATGGCCCCCCAAATTTTGCCGGACACGGACGGGGAGATCGCGGCGGCGATGCGCAAAACCCTGGAGAAAAGGAACGTGACCCTTTACACCGGCGCGAAGGTGCTGGCCGTGGAGGCGGGCAAGGCCTGCCTGTTTGAGTTGGACGGGCAGGCGCGGCGCGCCGAGGCGGAAATGGTGGTGGTAGCGGTGGGACGGAAACCCGCCACCGGGGGCATCGGGCTGGAGGCCTGCGGCGTGGCCATGGAGCGCGGCTTTGTGAAGGTGGATGAAGCCATGCGCACAAGTGTGCCGGATGTGTACGCCATCGGCGACATCACGGGCAAAATGCAGCTGGCCCATGTGGCCAGCGCCCAGGGGCTGGTGGCGGCCCACAACGCCTGCGGCGGGCAGCGGCGCATGCGCTATGATATCGTGCCCTCGTGCATCTACACCACCCCCGAGATCGCCAGCGTCGGGCTCACCCAGGCCCAGGCCCGGGACAAGGGCATCGACGTGAAGCTGGGCACCTTTCCGGTGGCCGCCAACGGTCGCAGCGCCATCATGAACATCGCGGAGGGCGTGGCGAAGATCGTGACCGACGCCCGCACGGGCGAGATTCTGGGCGCGCAGCTGATGGCCCCCCGGGCCACCGATATCATTGGTGAAATCGCCGCC
Organism: Eubacteriales bacterium; assembly: GCA_029974855.1. The sequence goes on along the minus strand of JARKQO010000063.1, from coordinate 3,503 downwards.
GTCATGCGGGCGGAGGGGACCATCGAGGAGCTGGCGGACACCATCCACCCGCACCCCACCGTCAGCGAAATGATCATGGAAGCGGCCCACGACGTACACCACCAAAGCTGCCACAAGCTGTAGGAGTACCGATATGCAAGTGAAGCTGGCGTTTGCCAAAACCTATCAGGAAGCCACCGTGGCAGAGGAGCATCTGGTGGCAACCCTCACCCCTAATGTACTGGAGGATGCGGGCCCGCGCGGACAGGATGCCGTGCGGGCGGCTTTGGCCCACCCCATCGGGACCCCGCGCGTAGGCGAGATCGTGCGCCCCGGCGAAAGCGTGGCCATCGTCACCAGCGACATCACGCGCCCCTTTCCGGCGTGGCAGGTGCTGCCGCCTCTTCTGGAGGAGCTGGAGGCAGCGGGGGTTTCCATGGGGGATGTAAGCGTCGTTTTTGCCCTGGGCTCCCACAGGAAGCATACGGAGGCGGAGATGCGAAAGCTGGTGGGGGACAGGGTGTTTGAGCGGGTCCGCTGCATGGACCACGACCCTGCGGATACCGTGCGCATGGGCGTATCCTCCATGGGCACCCCCTACGATGTATACCGGCCCGTGGCCCAGGCCAACAGGCGCATTTGCCTTGGCAATATCGAATACCACTACTTCGCGGGGTTCTCGGGCGGGGCCAAGGCCATCATGCCGGGGGTGTGCACCCGGGACACCATACAAGCCAACCATTCGATGATGGTGCGCCAGGAGGCCTTTGCGGGCAAGCTGGCCGGCAATCCGGTCCGCGAGGATATCGACGAGGTGCTGGACTGCTGCCCGGTGGATTTTATCGTCAATGTGGTGCTGGACGAGCATAAGGAGATTCTGTACGCCGTCTGCGGGGACGCGGTCAGGGCGCACCGCCAGGGCTGCGCTTTTCTGGACAGGCTCTATAAAATCAGCATCCCCAGGCGTGCGGATATCGTGCTGGTGTCGCCGGGGGGCTATCCCAAGGATATCAACCTGTATCAGGCCCAAAAGGCGCTGGATAACGCCAAGCACGCCGTGCGGGACGGCGGCGTCATCGTGCTGTGCGCGTCCTGCGCCGAGGGCATGGGGGAAGGCGTGTTTGAACGCTGGATGACCACCTGCCCCAGCACCCGGTATATGACGGAGGAAATCCAGCGCCGCTTCGAGCTGGGCGGCCACAAGGCCGCCGCCATCGGGCTGGTGATGGAGCGCTGCGGCGTGTACCTGGTGTCCGACCTGCCCGCGGACTTTGCTTCGCGCATCTTTTTCACCCCCTTCCCCACGCTGGAGGAGGCCTACCGCGCCGCCCGGCGGGCCCTGGGGAGCGACGCCAGCGTGATCGTGATGCCCTATGGCGGCTCTACTTTGCCGGAGGAGGTGAGGCTATGATGACATCCAGGGAACGGGTCCGGCTGGCCCTGGCCCATCAGGAGGCGGACCGGGTGCCGCTGGACATCGGCGGCACCCTATGGACGGGTATCCATATGGACGAGTATTGCGAGCTGGCAAAGGCGTACAGCCCCGCATCGCTGCCGCCCATGATATACGAGCAGTTTCAGATGCTGGCCCGCATTGACGAGCCCATGCGGCGGTGGCTGATGGGGGACGTGGCGGTGGTGGAAAGCCCGGTGATGACCTGGGGGCTGAGGAACGAGGGCTGGAAGCCCTGGACCACCTACCGGGGCAATACCGTGCTGATGCCGGGGGACTTCGCGCCTGTGGACGGGGGCGACGGGTTTTTGTACCTGCGCGACGGCCAGGGGGAAAACCTTGCCATGATCAACAAGGGCGGCCTGTATTTTGAGCGGTGCTGCCCCGTGCACATGCGCGACGATTTTGAGCCCATGAGCCTTCAGGCCTTTGGCGAGTCCATCGCCCTCTATACCGAGGAGGAGCTGCGCACCATCCAGCGGGAAGCCGCGCGGCTGTACGGGGAAACGGAGCTGTCGGTATTTGGCGCGTGCAATAAGGGCCAGCTGAGCACCTTCGGCCTGTACGCCAACTGCACCATCACCGACTGGCTGGTGCTGCTGATGACTGAGCCGGAATACACCTACGACATTCTGGCCACCCACGCGGAAAAAGCGGTGGAGAACTTCAGGCTCTATCTGGAAGCTGCGGGCCGCTACTGCGACGCGGTGGCGGTATCCGGCATGGACTACGGCATCCAGGCCAGCGAGCTGTTCCAGCCGGATGTGTTCCGGGACCAGTATATGCCCCACATGAAAACCATCAACGGCTACATCCACGCCCACTCCCGCTGCAAGACCTTCTACCACTCCTGCGGCTCCATCCGGAACATCCTGCCCTATATGATCGAAGGCGGCGTGGATATCATCAACCCGGTGCAGACCTCGGCCACGGGCATGGACCCGGAGCAGCTGAAGCGCGAGTTTGGGGACAAGCTGGTATTCTGGGGCGGCGGGGCGGACACCCAAAGCGTGCTGCCAAACGCCACGCCGGAGGAGGTATACCGCCACGTCAAGGAGCGCCTGGACATTTTCGCGCCTGGCGGCGGCTTTGTGTTCTCGCCGGTGCACAACCTGCAGTACGGGGTCCCGCCCGCCAATGTGGAAGCCATGCTGCGCTCCGTGCGTGACAACGGCGGCTACCCGCGCGGGTGACGCCGGAAAGGGGGAGCGGGGAATGTATATCGGGGTGGAGATCGGCGCGACGAAGCTGCAAGCCTGCTATCTGGACACGGATGGAACCCTGCGGGGCATGCGCTGGCACGCGGTGGATAGGGCCCTGGGGGCCCAGGGCATCCTGGCGTGGGTCCTGGGGGCGGTGCGCGAGCTTGAGGCCCTTTCCCCCGCGCCGCCGCAGGGCATCGGCGTCGGCTTTGGGGGCATTGTGTCCCGCAAAAACGGCAGCACCCTGATGTCCGTGCAGGTGGCCGGATGGGAGGATTTTCCCCTGCGGGCATACCTGGAGCAGACCTTTGGGACGCCCTGTGTGGTGGAAAACGACACGGTGTGCGGGGGCTATGCGGAATACCTTCTGGGCAGCGGGCGCGGCACGGAGGGCTTCTTCTACACCAACATCGGCAGCGGCATCGGCGGGGCGCTGTTCACGGGCGGCCGCCTGATCCGTGGGCAGGACTTGGGCTGCGCGTACTTCGGGCACACCTGGGTGCCTTCCTGGACTGAGGTGGGGCGGCCGGAGAAGATCGAAAACCTCTGCTCGGGCTTTGCCATCGAGGGCCGGCTGAACAGCACGGGTTATGTGCCGGCCTCCAGCGTTTTGGCCCAAATGGCCCAGGGCGGGCCCCTCACCTGCCGGCATCTGGGGCAGGCGGCGGAGGCGGGCGACGCCTTCGCCCTGGCGGAGATCGACCGCGTGGCGGAAAGCTTTGGCTTGGGGCTTGGCAATGTGCTGACGCTGCTGCATCCCCAGCGGATCGCCATCGGCGGCGGCGTGTCCAATCTGGGGTAGCCGCTGCTATCGCCCATGCGGCGCTACGCCATGCGGTATGCTTTTGAACCCTGTAAGCAGGGGTTTG
>JARKQO010000032.1 GCA_029974855.1 Eubacteriales bacterium | reverse complement strand
GGCGACAGCGACCACACCCCCATTGCCCCGGCCTGGGCCGGGGAGGCTACCCGCACCGTTCCTTATGACACCCTGTACGAGCTGTGCGAAACTTTGGACCTGCTGGTGAATGACGATCCCCATTACCAGCGGGCGGAGATGTTTATCACCGCGCTGCTGGCGGAAACCTATACGGTGGAGTCCACCTTGGAGTTCCTGGGAGTCCTGGAGGATTATCTGGATTTCCTGGACCCCAACCAGGAGGGCATGACCATCACCGTCCAGGGAAACCGGGAAACCTATGTGCTGGGAGGCGCCACGGTTTTTGAAAAGGAACAGGCCGGGGACGCACTGTCTTTTACCCTGAACCTGCCGGGTCCGGATGGGTATTTGCTCCGCTTCCAATACAGCTGGACCCCCGCTGTCCAAGGGGCCCAGCTCAGCGGCAAGCTCACCGTGGCCATGGAGGAGGACGAGGTTCTGTCCATGGCGCTGGCAGGGGAGGGCCTTCCCAAGGAAGGGGATGCCCAGGGAGAGGGACAGGTGACGCTGACCTTGGGAGGCTCCACCTTCCAGGCCTCCCCCGTCCCCCAGACCCTTGCCTTCCGCTGGAGCATGCCGGAACCCCAGGCCCCGGAAAGGACCCTGGACCTGGCTGTGGAATGGCTGCATCCGGCTACCGGGCGGCCCGCGCTGTCCCTCCAGTACACGGCGGACGTGAAGCAGGTGGAGGAATCCGTGTTTGTGGAGGAAATCTATCCCCAGCTGGACTTCTTCTCCCTCAACGAGGGCTTCCTGGAGGAATACAAAGAGCGCTACGCCCCCACCCTGACTTTGGCCCTGGTTCCCTTTGTGCTGGAGATGCCCGCCGGGGTGCTGGACGACATCGTGGAATTCGCCTCCAAAACGGGCATTCTCGACTCCCTGGGCTTCTGATCCGCCGGAAGGATGTACTCCCGGACCCAAGCAGAGCATGGCTTTGCAAGGAGGAACGGACTATGCACGACACTCCACTGGAAAAGAAGGGACAAAGCCCGCTGTACCAGCAGCTGATGACGCGCCTGAAAAATGACATTCTGGCGGGGGTCCACGCCCCCGGCACCCGCATTCCCAGCGAGCAGGCCCTTTGCGAGACCTATGGCGTAAGCCGGGTCACGGTGCGCAAGGCCCTGCTGGATTTGGTGCAGGAGGGCATGCTGGTGCGCCGCCAGGGCAAGGGCACCTTTGTGGCGGACAAGCGTCTCCAACGGGACCTCCAGCACATCACCAGCTTTTCCGACGCCTGCCGCAGCATGGGCCGGACGGCCTCGGCCAAGGTGGTGAGCATTGCCTTTGAGTCCGCCAGCCCGGAGGATATGGAGCGGCTGGGGGTGCCGGAGGGCGGAAGGGTGCTGGAAATCTGCCGGGTGCGCATGTGCGACGGGGAGCCGGTGATGCTGGAGATCAACCGCTTTCCGGAGCGCTTCGCCTTTTTGGAGCAGGCGGCTTTGACCCGCTCTTTGTATGACCTGCTCAAGGAGCAGGGAATCATCCCCAGCCGTGCGGTGCACGATATCTCCCTGGGCCATGCCACGCCTTTGGTGAGCAAGCATCTGGGCACCCACGCCAACGAAGCGCTGCTGATTTTGGACGAAACCGTGATGGATCAGCAGTTGCTGCCTTTGCACCATAGCCGCCAGTGGATTCGCGGCGATAAGTTTACTTTTAGAATTTGACCGAAATCAAGAAAGAGGAGATTACCCTGAGTACATCCCGTTTTGCCCTGTTTGTGGATTTGGAAAACTGCGGCGCCAAGGTTTCCACGCTGCTGAGCGTGCTGGAAAAAGTGAAGATTCGCGGAGACATTTTGCTGGGCAAGGTCTACGGCTACACAGACCAGTACAGCGATCTGAAGGAGGTGCTGCTCTCCAACACCTTCACCGTGGTGCCCAGCCTGCGCTATGGCATCAGCCAGAAGAACAACGCGGATATTTTGCTGGTGATCGACGCCCTGGAGGTGGCCTACACCAACCCGCTGATCGACAGCGTGTGCATCGTATCCGGCGACAGCGACTATACCCCTTTGGTGGGGCGGCTGAAGAGCATGGGCAAGTTCGTGCTGGGCATCAGCCGCAGCGAGGCCGCCAGCACCATCTTCATCAACGCCTGCAACGAGTTTCAGTTCCTGGAGAACGTGGGGGTGCGCACCCGCAAGCCCGCCGAAAAGAAAAAGAACGTGGTGGACAAGGAGCCCCTGGACGAGCAGGAGCTGAACAAGCTCATCGTCAGCATCCTGGAGGAACAGGACAAGGACGAGCTCTACGCCAGCGAGCTCAAGGGGGTGCTGCTGCGCCTAAGGCCGGACTTCAACGAAAAGGCCTACGGCTGCTCCACCTTTTTGAAGGTGCTGGACAAGCTGAGCCAGCAGTTCGGCAACCTGTGCATCCGCAACGCCAACTTCAACGTGATGGTGTCTCTGGGCCAGGTGAACGGCAAGGAGAGCGCCCCCCAGCTCACCAAGGAGAACTGGAAGGACGCCTTCCGGGAGCAGCTTCAGCGCTACAAGGAGGACGGCTTTGACCGGATCAACCCCAGCATTTTGAAGGCGGACATCCAGCAGACCTACCCGGACTTTGCCGAGCGCACTTTGGGCTTCAAGCGCTTCAGCGACATTCTCAAGGCCCTGGAGAAGGACGGGTTGCTGGAAGTGGAGATGGACGAGCAAAAGACCATGCTCATCAAGGTGCCATAAAGCGGGAGGAATACCAATGAACCATGGCTTTGCGCGCATTGCCGCCGTCAGCCTGCGGGTGCGGCTGGGCAATGTGGAGGAGAACGAGGCCCAGATTCTGGCGGCCATGAAGCGCCTGGAGGCCCAGGGGGTACAGGCGGCGGTGTTCCCCGAGCTCTGCCTTACGGGCTATACCTTGGGGGATATGCTCCAGCATTCTTTGGTGCAGCGCCGGGCCCTGGAGGCCCTGGAGCGCCTGGCCAAGGCCACGGGGGCCTTGGCCGTGGCGGTGGGGCTGCCCCTGAGCGCTCAGGGACGGCTGTACAACTGCGCCGCCGTGCTCCAGGGGGGCCAGGTGCGGGGCATCGTGCCCAAAACCCATCTGGCGGAGGGCCAGGAGTATTACGAGGCCCGCTGGTTCACCGGCGGGGCCCGGGCCTCCGGCACCCTTGCCCTCCCCGGCGGCCATGCGCCCTTTGGGCCCGGGCTGCTCTTTGACATGGACTCCTTCACCTTCGCGGTGGAGATCTGCCAGGACCTTTGGGCTCCCTCTCCCCCCAGCGGGCGCTATGCCGTGGCCGGGGCGGAGGTGATTCTCAACCTCAGCGCCTCCAACGCCCTGGTGGGCAAGCAGGAATACCGCCATCAGCTGCTCTGCCAGCAGAGCGGGCGGCTGTACGCCGGCTACGCCTATGCCTCCTCGGGCTTTGGGGAAAGCACCTCGGATTTGGTGTTTTGCGGCTATACCGGGGTGTACGAAAACGGCCTGGCCTTGGCCCAGGGGCCCCGCTTTACCCTGGAGGGCGGCGAGGCCGTGGCGGACGTGGACGTGCAGCGCCTTCGCTACCTGCGCCAGCGCAATCCCGGGTTTTTCCAGCCCGTGGACGGGCCGGACGCCGCCATTTCCCGCATTGCCCTGGAACCGGCCCCGGAGCCCCCGCTGCCCCTGCTGCGCAAGCTGGAGCCCCTGCCCTTTGTGCCAGCGGGCCCCAAGGCCGCCCGGCGGCTGGAGGAAATCGCCCAGATCCAAACGTTGGGCCTGGCCACCCGGCTTGCCGCCATCCAGGGCAAGAACCTGGTGATCGGCGTATCCGGCGGGCTGGACAGCACCCTGGCCTTGCTGATCGCCGTGAAAACCTTTGATTTGCTGGGCCTGGACCGCAAGGGCATCCATGCTATTACCATGCCCGGCATGGGTACCGGCAAGCGCACCAAGGCCAACGCGGATTTCCTGATGGAGGCCCTGGGGGTATCCAGCCGGGAAATTTCCATTGAAAAGGCCGTGACGCAGCACTTTACCGACATCGGCCACAACCCGGACACCCACGACGTAACCTTTGAAAACAGCCAGGCCCGGGAGCGCACCCAAATCCTCATGGACATCGCCAACATGGTAAACGGCATCGTGCTGGGCACCGGGGACATGAGCGAGCTGGCCCTGGGCTTTTGCACCTACAACGGCGACCACATGAGCATGTACAACGTCAACGCCTCCGTGCCCAAAACCTTGGTGAAGGAGCTGGTGCGCCATTTGGCCCAGACCGGCTTTGACCAGAAGGTGCAGCAGGTGTGCGCCGATATTCTGGATACCCCCATCAGCCCGGAGCTGCTGCCCGTCCAGCAAGGGGAGCTGAACCAGCGCACAGAGGCCATTTTAGGGGACTATGCCCTCCACGATTTCTTCCTCTACCATATGCTGGGGGGCGGAGCCGGGCCCCGGAAGCTGCGCCTGATGGCCCGGCAGGCCTTTGCCGGGGTCTACGGTTCCGATAAGATCGATTCCCAGCTCTCCACCTTCCTGCGCAAGTTTTTCACCCAGCAATTCAAGCGCAACTGCGTCCCCGACGGCCCCAAGGTGGGCAGCATCGGCCTGTCCCCCCGGGGGGATTTGCGCATGCCCAGCGACATGGGCTTTGGGATGTGGGGGGACGAGTAACGGTACGAGGGGGGGGGACGGGGGGGGGGGGGGGGGGGGGGGGGG